>JBKHVM010000141.1:0-511 GCA_046570065.1 Bdellovibrionia bacterium | reverse complement strand
AAGGAGTGTCCAGGAATTCTCGTTGAGTACTCGATTTCAGGAATCAGAATCACTCGTTTCTTAGATAGCCTCGGAGTCTTACCGAAGCGTCTTCGTTGTGACAATGGGCCCGAATTTCAGTCGAAAGCGTTGCTGGAGTGGGCGTATCTACGCGGTGTTGAAGTCGAATTTATTGAACCAGGAAAACCAATTCAGAATGCCTTCATTGAATCGTTCAACGGTCGCTTCAGAGATGAGTGCTTGAATGATCATGCATTCATGAGCATCGAGCATGCACGCGTGATCATCGAAAGATGGAGAAAAGAATACAACGAAGAACGTCCACATAGTGGAATTGGAATGAAAACACCGAAACAATTTGCACAGGAAATGCAGGCTATGTTACGTGCCTAACACATCGAGACTCAAATATCCCTCTTCCAGATAAAGGGGGAACCTCACTGTTACCACTGTGATTCTTGATCATTGCCAATTACCAATAGAAAGCAAAAAGCAATTTTTGGATTGGGTC
>JBKHVM010000140.1:0-525 GCA_046570065.1 Bdellovibrionia bacterium | reverse complement strand
GTCAGTATGTTCAATCGACTTACCATGGAATTTTAGACATTGAAAAAAGTATGGGTACAGAATTAAAATTAGTTGATACTTCTGGGAAGCAAATCTTAATTCCAAGGGAAGAAATAGTTTCTCAATATTCTCATAATATTTCTATTCAGGATTTAAAAACTTCCACCGCTCCACTTAAAAAAAATGAAGCTCGCCTTTCCAATTTAATACCAGGTGATAAAATTCGGGTTAACTCAACCGAGAAAACATCAGATGGGCAAGTTGTAACCCGAGAATTCACAGGTGAATATCAAGGTATTGATTCAGAATTTATCGTGCTAAAGCGACCAAATGATCTTGCCCCAATTTATATTTCACAGTTTGATGTTAACCAACAAAAAGTAATTCAATTAAAACAGGTAAAATCAAAAACAATACCTATTGAAGAATCAAAAAGAAAATGGTTACCTGTTCCGTTTCACTTAGTTTGACCGGGTTCGTTTCAGATACTTTGACCACCTGATTTTTGAGGGTTTATTGGTCTTT
>JBKHVM010000139.1:0-526 GCA_046570065.1 Bdellovibrionia bacterium | reverse complement strand
TGCGTGTGGCTTCGGTAACGCCAGTTCCTCCTAGCATCTTTATATAACCATAAGAAATCAGCAATATGAGGGCGCTGCCATATGGCGCAGCGGACACTGCATGTATGCCGGTTTCCCCTCCTGTTTTCACCAATGGATGTGAAGGAAGAAAAGGAGCCAGGTGTTTTGCTACGCCAATTGGCCCCATTCCCGGTCCGCCTCCACCGTGGGGAATTGCGAAGGTTTTATGCAGATTCAGGTGACAGACATCTGCGCCGATATTGCCTGGACTGGTTAGCCCTACCTGGGCATTCATGTTTGCTCCATCCATGTAAACCTGTCCGCCATTTTCATGGATGATGTCTGTAATTTCTATAATGCTTTCTTCATAAACGCCATGTGTACTTGGATAGGTAATCATTAAGCATGCCAGATTATTTTTATGCTGGACTGCTTTTTCACGCAAGTCGCTGACATCGACATTCCCAGTCTTGTCACATTTTACCAGGACGATTTTCAATCCACACATGGCTGCGCTTGCAGGGTT
>JBKHVM010000138.1:0-526 GCA_046570065.1 Bdellovibrionia bacterium | reverse complement strand
GGCAACATCAAGACTATCAAACACAAAGAATTGGGTGCGTTGCCGCTAATCCTTGAAAAACAAAACTGGCAACAAACAACTTTGGCTCTGGGAGCAAAAACCTCTTACTACCAACCTGTTACAGGCTATTCATTCCCTCAGACTTTAGCGACATTAGAGTTTCTTCTCGACCAATTCACAAAAAAGAACTCTCAAGAAGAAATCACCGCAGCCCTCACAAAATTCCTAAATCAAAAAAGAGCTGACAGTGAATTCTTACTCACTCTGAATCGCATGTTATTTTTGGCCGCAAAACCCCATCGCCGCTACATTATCCTTCAACGTTTCTACAAATTACCAGAGTCTCTGATTCACAACTTCTACCGCGGCCAACTCACTCTCTGGGAAAAATCAAGAATCCTCATCGGCAAACCACCAGTTTCGCCAATCTCAGCCCTCAAAGCCATCTTCTTCAAAAGTACAAAAGCCTCTTCTTTAGCCCAAAGCTCCAAATAGCTCCAAGCCCAGCAGCCCGCATAGCATCCCC
>JBKHVM010000137.1:0-532 GCA_046570065.1 Bdellovibrionia bacterium | reverse complement strand
GGGTCTTTATGACGCAGAGGTGGTTTTCCCAAAAACTAGACCAGCATTTATGATATCATCGGCGCCGGTTCCGGCGTCCAATATTTACCGATAGCTCCGCATCTTTGAAGGATTTTGAGCTTTAAATATTCCAAACAATGGTAGCCGTAGGCCATGCCAATAAGAACGTTAATTTTGCGATTAATAGCCTCGCTAAACGACGAACTTCTGCCAGTCTTGATGATGTTCAATATGCGATCACGATGTCTGCTGATGTAGCCTACAAAGTATTTAAACTTCTCCATTGGAATGTCTTCAGCATCGCGCACCCACTCATCCAGAAAGGCTCCTGCTTGTGTCATCTCATTCGGAGTAAAAGTGAAGAATTCGAAAAAAGATTCTTTGTGCAGATACGCTTTATAAAGTGGTGCATTGAGCTTTTCAAGTTGATCAAGTTTTGTTTGCGTTTTTGTACTCATGTTTTCTTGCTTGTAGCGAATGACCCAGCTCATCTCCTTCAAGCCCTTCTTCTCAGATTTTGGCGTATCGGAGG
>JBKHVM010000136.1:0-540 GCA_046570065.1 Bdellovibrionia bacterium | reverse complement strand
TACCTGACATAGAAGGAAAGACAAAATAGATAGAGATCATTTTGCTGAATCACTCCAAGAGTGATTCAAGGTCATGTTTCCAATAATAGTTCGATCCACCATCGAATGAAATGAGTTCTTCATCTTGTTCAAGAGAATCAATGTACTCATCACAAGCGATTCTCCAAGAGATTGGGTCTTGGGATTTTAGAATTTCAACCGTATCGAGTTTAAGCCAGCCCACGACAGTTTCTTCAGGGTAGCAGCCCCGAATTGAGTCTTCAAAAGCTTCTTCGCTATCAACTGCGGTGAGTTCTTCTTGAAGAATGTGTTTAATTACCCAATCTGTTCCCCATTCGCACCCAACACCTTCAAGGTGGCGCATGAGATCGTCGCTGTGGCAGTGAGGGCATACGCCTTTAGGAGCTTTGACGAAACATCCGTAGCAGAACGGAGTTGTGCGATCAAAGGCAAGTTGTTCAAGTTTTTCTTGGATTACAGTTTTCATTTTTAAATCTCCTCGTTTCGGTTTTGTTTTCCCCGTATGGGGCCTTTTCACCA
>JBKHVM010000135.1:0-551 GCA_046570065.1 Bdellovibrionia bacterium | reverse complement strand
ATTACTCTCAAAAGCACATGATCCAGACTCCGCTTCTAAATGAAATTCTTGAAAGCAATAATCAGCACAAGAATTGGGAAACAGAATGACAATTCACTTTGTCATTCCCACTAAAAATGAAGAAATGACCATTCAAAGTGTCATTCAGACTCTTGGTGAAATTGCCAGAGCGCAAGAATGGCAATACAAGATATTTCTTGTTGATGATTCCAATGACCGCACTTCAGAAATTGCAAAAAGCTTAGGGGCAACTGTTATCAATGGTGAAAATAAAGGCCTTGGATATGCGGTACTCAAAGGACTTCGTTTTGCCTTGGATCCCACGTGCGACAGACTCGTAAGCCTTGATAGTGATGGACAAGTAGATCTCCACGAACTGGTAGATTTTGTAAAATACTCTATGAACAATGATGTGGATTTGCTGCTATCTTCCCGTTTTTTAAATGGAAATCATCTCGATTACACTTACCCCACCTGGAGTGACCCCCGAATTTTCGGACACTGTTAAAAATTGATAGATTCCTTGTACTGCATTGGACTCCTCATGCCAA
>JBKHVM010000134.1:0-554 GCA_046570065.1 Bdellovibrionia bacterium | reverse complement strand
TAGCCAAAGCATAGCGCAGGGCCTTCCTGGAGTGCAGGAGGGGGCCCTTTTGCGGAGTGGTGGCTTGGATTATTTTTGAGACTCGATGCTTTCGGGAGTTGGGAGCGATTTTTCTGTTTTGGCTCCGAGACGTTTGAGTTCTTCGACTTGGTCTAACAGATTGCCTTTGCCGTCGCTGATTTTTTTGAGCACGTCAGTGTGGGCTTTTTTGGCATCGTCGAGTTTTTCTCCAAGGGCTTGAACATCGCGGAGTAAGTTAAAAAATTTGTCGTAAAGGAGGCCGCCGCGTTTGGCGATTTCGATGGCGTTTTTCTCTCGACGATCTTGTTTCCAGAGAGCAGATACCGTTCTTAATGTAGCTAATAAAGTTGTCGGGCTGACAATAGCCACGTTTCTTTCCCACGCATAATTAAATAGATCAGGACGTAATTTAAATGCCAAAGCAAATGCTGGCTCCAGTGGCATAAACAGAATGACAAAATCAGGAGAGATTAATTTGTCGGCAGTGTGGTACTTTTTTTCGGCTAAATTATCGATATGACGGCGAAGAGAGT
>JBKHVM010000133.1:0-582 GCA_046570065.1 Bdellovibrionia bacterium | reverse complement strand
ACGTAAGCAATTGCCCGGTCAAATTAGGTGGGATTTACTTCCCCCAAAGCCGGTCCACTTACGTGGGATTTGCCCCCCTTGAAACCGGTCAAACTACGTGGGATTGGACAGGTTACCTGCTGAACCACTTGTTCAAGTTAAATATATTGATGAAGCTGGACATACTCAAACTATTACTGGTCAAATGTCTAATTCCTACAATCCAGATGCACCTCCTCAAGTAATCATAAAAATAAAAGACAAATTAATCAAAATTCCGAAATCTAAAATTCTTCCTGATGGGCTAAAATTGATAAGAAGCCTATCTGACTGATATCCAGCAGCTATGATATTTTTATTTATCGATCATATATTGATCTATAATACCTCTGGACTATAACAAGTTCAATTATCCTGAACCTTTTAGACCGAATTGCTGAGGAGTAATGGTTGGTTATGGACCAGCGGTCACGAGGTGAAGCAAAGGCGAAACTGGGTTAGGCCCCTGACCTTTTTGGCATTAGGGCTCAGTCGGCTCTATAGAGGTTTCCTGGGAGTGCGAATCTTCTGGTATCCACTGAGGGCTAGTAATTACCAAATACC
>JBKHVM010000132.1:0-637 GCA_046570065.1 Bdellovibrionia bacterium | reverse complement strand
ATTCCTAGTGATCGCCTCAAGGCCTTAAAATCACGTCAATTCGAGTCAGTGGTGACTTTGCCTCCACGTCGCGGAGCAATTCTAGATCGTGAGGGGCGTGATCTGGCGATGTCAGCAACGGTTTACTCTCTTTATGCAGATCCCAAAGTGATTGAGAACAAAAAACAAACAGCTCGTCAAGTTGCCAAAATCATTGGGCAGTCTCACACTTCTGTATTTCAAAAAATTAAAGACGGAAAAAAGCGTTTTGTTTGGCTAGAAAGAATGTTGGATCAAGAGCGAGCAGAAAAAATCCGAAATTTAAAAATTCGTGGTTTAGCTCTTGTTGAAGAATGGAAGCGAGTTTACCCCAATGAATCTCTCTTATCACAAACAATGGGATTTACTGGGCTGGAAGGGCAGGGCCTTGAAGGGATAGAAAATAAGTACGACAGCTATCTCAAGGGTAATACAAAAAAAGTTACAGTTCGTCGAGATGCCCGTGGGCGCCCTCTCATTTATGATGGTTTGATGTTTACTGAAACCCCAGATGGAGATGATCTTCAGCTGACGATAGATACTGAGTTGCAGTATGCACTTGAAGGTGAATTAAAGTCAGCAGTGGAGGGTTTTGAAGCAGAATCAGCAGTGGGAATTA
>JBKHVM010000131.1:0-663 GCA_046570065.1 Bdellovibrionia bacterium | reverse complement strand
GAATGTCAGGATTAGATTTTATTTATAATAGTCTAGGTAGACCAAAGATAATCAAAAGGTCTCATTCACGTCTCTCATTTCTCGCGAGACTCTCTCATGCGTGAGAGATACTTCACTCTGCGCTACGAAATTCAAAAAAACTGAAATTCCTAAATCATTTTAAAGTCTTGCCTCAAATTTAAGACCTGAAAAATCAATTTCAAAATTCTTGGCACACGATTGCTTTTATCTCCTTCCGTGAAACTAAAAAACGAAAGGAGGAATTATGGACGGCTACTTAAAGCCAAATTTTAAAAGTGAAAGAAAAGAGCTGCATTCTCTTTCACTCGACGAGTGCGATTTTGTTCCAGACGATGACGTGATTTTGCACCCAACTTTGGGTTCTAAACACTCATGCCCCAGATGTGGTGCAACCACCACAATCACTGGAAGTGATCCGTACTGCTCGGATTGCAATTGGGATTCTTTAACTGATCCCACATACGAGAAGCGCAAATGTGTGGCGTAAGAATTAGAGGCAAAGCATTTATCAAAATGCTTCTGTCTAAACTAAATGAACAACCGACGTACCAAGTGAAAAATGGCCATCAAACTGAATGGATCAGTCTTGATGAGGTCATGAAACGAAACAGAGAAAAACATCTTTACCAAAACCTTTTAGGA
>JBKHVM010000130.1:0-728 GCA_046570065.1 Bdellovibrionia bacterium | reverse complement strand
TGATCCTGGAACATGCCGTGTATTTGGTCTGAAAGATGCTTAAACGGGATATATACATGATTAACTGAAGTTCCGATTGTCCAATCCCACGTAGTTTGACCGGTTTCAAGGGGGCAAATCCCACGTAAGTGGACCGGCTTTGGGGGAAGTAAATCCCACCTAATTTGACCGGGCAATTGCTTACGTTTTCAGCACATTTTCTCCATCTGATCCCATGCGCTAAGCTGCTGGTTTAACAACCAGACTACAGCAAGGAATACGCATGCGGAAACTCAGAAAAAAGGACTTGGAGAAAATCACAGTGGACCGAAAAATCGTCGAAGGCCTTCGCGAAGGACACTCACTCACCGCACTGACTAAATCAACTGGTAAAGGCAAAGGTTACGTCATAAAAATCCGCGACCAGGCGATAGAGCATGGCTATGTAGCCGTCGCAAACCCAGAGAAGAAAATCTACTGCAAAACCTCAAAAGAAATCCCACCTTACCCAGAGGCGCTGTTTCCGCTGCGCGATGGTCGCAGCGAGAAGGCCATTGAAACGGATGCCATCTTAGATCCCAAGCGCGAATGGATCAAGGAGCGCATTGAACTTGGCTGGAGTCCGCAAAGTATTTTTGAAGAGCTTCCGCTCTCTGTCCCGCGATCTAACTTCTACCGCTACATTCACCGCCACAAACTTATGCGATCCGCACCTGCGCGCAATGTGATGGAGCTTGTTCACTCACCGG
>JBKHVM010000129.1:0-772 GCA_046570065.1 Bdellovibrionia bacterium | reverse complement strand
GGATTATATACATGCTTATGAACAAGTAATGGATTTAGGCTTCAGCGAAGTAGCAAATATTGAATTAGCAAAATTGAAAATCACCTCTAAGGGTAGCTCGGTGTCAAAGAAAGTAGTGAATGCTAGTATCACACGTGCTAGTGAAACTGATACTGTCGCTGAGAGCCTTTCATTGATTTATGACGATGGGTCTGTTGAAACTCTCACTCAATGCTCGAAGGACACACCACCAGTTTTTTAGTGATCAGAAAACCCTCCCTTTTATTCATACCTCTGTTCACAAATCCTGAGACTATCTAATCCCCACCCACCAAGTGGGGATTTTTTTCGGCCTTTGGCCACAAGGTGGAGTGCAAACGGAACTGAAGTTATTGGCCTACGGCCAGGATATGTAGCGAGAGCGTAATTCAACTAAACGCCCTAAGGGCACAGTGATGACCGAAGGGAATCTGAAGTAAAAGGCTCACAGCCAGGATGTGAAGTGAAACGCAACTCGACTCAACGGCCGTTGGCCAAAAGGTGAAGTCAAACGGAATTGAAGTTAAAGGTCAGGGGCCTACTCCAGTTCCGCCCTCACTTCACCTCGTGACTGCTGGTCCATAACCAACCATTATTAAGATAGTAAATTTGATGACAGTGAGATAATCATTTTTTACCATGTTTGTATGAAATGTATTTTATCACTATTTTTGCTCTTGGTGGTTAGCTGTGCTCATAAGATTGAGCGAAAAAGTGCAATTAGATTTGATCCTAAACTGCTAATTCCATTTGA
>JBKHVM010000128.1:521-779 GCA_046570065.1 Bdellovibrionia bacterium | reverse complement strand
CTTGATATGGATTTGTCTGATCAGTATCGACTAAATCCATTCGATATACCTGATCCGTCACAGGAGCCGAGCAACCAAAAACTTAAATCGCTTCTTGCGGTAATTGAGTCAATGGTAGTTGAAGATGAGAAATCTAGACTCACAAAACTGGATCGAGTGCTCATAGAAAAGGCCATTATTGAGCTTTATGAAGAAAAACGCAAAATCAATAGAGTTCCAGTTCTCTCTGAATTGACGGAGAAGCTTGCCAAGAGCAAA
>JBKHVM010000128.1:0-511 GCA_046570065.1 Bdellovibrionia bacterium | reverse complement strand
CCATGATTGATGTTTCCAAGGTCCTCTATATGTGGACAGGAAGCCGTCCTTACGGAAAATTGCTCGATGGTCTTGGATCACTAAGAACAGATGCACCCATCTGTACCTTCGATTTGAAAGGTCTCTCTCAATTTCCCGATCTCCAAAGCGTAATGATTCTAATTCTTACAGACTTCATCTTGACCCAAGTTGAACAAGATAAAACGAATAAAAAACGCATTATCTTGGATGAGGCCTGGCAATTATTAAAATCTAGTGCCGCTGCAGGATTTATGGAGTATTGCGCCCGTACACTTCGTAAAACAGGATCAGGGATCACTTTTATTACTCAGGGAGTTGAAGAAATCATTGAGAGTCCCATCGGTTCTGCGATCATGAATAATACTGCGACGAAGTTTATTCTTCTTCAGCGTGGTGATTCTGAAATCCTGAAGAGTGCTCTCAAGCTTAATGCCCAAGAGTTGAATTTAATTTTCTCCCTTGAGCAACGAAAAGGGGAATTTTCAGAAGG
>JBKHVM010000127.1:0-954 GCA_046570065.1 Bdellovibrionia bacterium | reverse complement strand
GCATGAGGAGTCCAATGCAGTACAAGGAATCTATCAATTTTTAACAGTGTCCGAAAATTCGGGGGTCACTCCACTTTGCTAACGATACCCGTTGTATCTCGGGTATGTTTGTAGGTGAATGATGAGTAAGAGCCTTTTTACCTTGATACTGTTAATTGTTTTGGGTGTATCTGTAACGGCAATGGCTGATGTAAGATTTGCGTTAGAAGGCGGGACCATTCAAGAAGGACGTAATCTTACAGATACTAAAAGCGTCAACCGTACTGGTTACGATTTAAATGTTAATATTGGTCTCATGAAATCTTCACCACTCTATTTGACGTTAGGTTATCTCTACTCCAGTAAAGTTGAAAATCTTAAGGATGGAGAGTTTAATGTCTTTAATTCTAGTCATACTTATCTTGGAGCGGGGTATACTTTTCTTGGGAGAGGTACTTTTACGATTCATACTCTGATTGCATATTCTCCTTTTGGTAGCTTAGATTTTAGGCAAAAGTCTGGAGCTGAAGACTGGGAGGGGAGTGGTATCATCTTTAAAACTGGGGTTGAAGCTCAACTTTCTCGCAGTTTTTCTTTGAGTTTTTTGATGGTTTTAGTTCAAGAGACTTTTTCTTCCAGAAAAAGTGGAAGTATATTGACTAACTCCAGTGTCACTCAATCTTACATGTATCCCATCGCTGGTTTAAACTACAGCTTCTAAATATATTGAAATGTCTCACTGGCGCAATGCAATATGCCATTGACCGGAAGGGTATCAAAGAGTAGTTTTTGATCTCTTTCAAGTGATCCCATGGCGCAGTTGGTAGCGCGTTTCCTTGACATGGAAAAGGTCACAGGTTCAAGTCCTGTTGGGATCACCAGTTTAGGTTCGGTTCTTCGGTTCTTCTCTTTCTGTGGTGGGTAACACCAAAAACATCAAAAAGCACAAGCATTTAAGAAGCTCAGTCGATAGTT
>JBKHVM010000126.1:0-1305 GCA_046570065.1 Bdellovibrionia bacterium | reverse complement strand
GGTTCTTCTCTTTCTGTGGTGGGTAACACCAAAAACATCAAAAAGCACAAGCATTTAAGAAGCTCAGTCGATAGTTGTCGACGTTTCTATATCCAAAAGCTCTGTTTTTTACAAGACTTGCAACGCGGTTATATCCTTCAGTGACAGCATTTGTAATTGGATTTAGGAAGTAATTGAGGATTTCATCTTTCCACCTTTCGCAGGTTCTTTGGAACCTTTTTATTTCTGGGATGAGGCTAAACTTCATCGCAATCATGAGTTTTTCAAAGCGCCGACAGGCGCGTTCGTATCCCTTAATTCGATAGAAGCGATGGAAGTGTTCTTTCCATTCATAGGCTTCACGGATTTTGGGATGATCTTTAAGCCACAGATCAAGAGCACTCTTCTCGTAGTATTTAAGATTGCATCTATTGCGCAGTAAGAGCTTTCGGACGGGATTTTTGCGAACATCTCCTGTGGTGTCGATACGGTGTCTGTTCAGGATCCCGCTAAAGACCCTGAGGACGTGGAACTTATCTGCAACGAGTTTTGCATTTGGGAAGTGTTCAAGGCAAAAGCCTCTGTAGGTATCCGACATATCAAGAGCGATCCACTCGACTCGGTGTCTGCCGTTCATGTGACTAAGGCCCTCTCGAAGACCAGCCTTTGTTTTTCCGAAGACACATTCTCTCACACTTCTCTTTTTAAGATCCGTCAGAACAGTCATAAACTGTGGAGCTCCGAACTTACGTCGAACGAAGTGCTCATCGATGCCCATTTGTTTTGGAAGCTCTTTTGTCAGTTGCCGATTTTTAAGCTCGAGTTGCTCGTATTTGACTTTATAGATGAAGCTTGAGGACACTTTAAATTCTTTACGAACTTGAGACATATTTGAGAAGTTGTTACAGGCATGCATGATAGCTTCTCTGAGTCTTTGTGTTGTGCGCCTTTTGGGCCAAATACCGGGAACGTATTCAGTGAAGGGCTTTCGGCAGTGATGGCAGTAATAGCGTCTTTTACGAAGTTTTAATGTGACCTTAGCTTGTCTGACAGGCTCATCTTTAACCGTGATGGTTCTGTGGTCATAGACTGAGCTTGAGGCAGTAGCACAGCGAGTGCAGACCTCAAAAGGGGACCTGGTTTTTTGAGTTATTAAACAAAAACCATGAGGTCCAGACTTCAAATCTAAAATTTCAACTTCAGGTAAGCCTAGTTGTTGTGATAGTTTTTTGTGTAGCACGGGTCAGTGTCCTTTCTAAATTGGTGTGTGGTAACAACATTCTAGACAGAATTTCTGGCTCGTGCTCTTTGATTTATGACTCGGCG
>JBKHVM010000125.1:0-2371 GCA_046570065.1 Bdellovibrionia bacterium | reverse complement strand
GACAGTCGTTTCACTGACGCTCGCACGCCCACGGGTACAGCAGGAGGCGATCTCAATGGCACTTATCCAAATCCCACAGTGGATGGTATTCAGGGGCGAGCAGTTGCGGCAACAGCGCCCAGTGAAGGTCAAGCTTTGTTATGGGATGGCGTGAGTGCATGGGTACCCCAGTTTGTGCGCATGCAAGATGTCCGCAATAGTTGGGGTGGGAATCAGATGATACCTGCCACTGCTTGTAGTGCTAGCCAGGCTATGGTGTGGAGTTCTGTTGTTGATAGATTTACTTGTCAGAATATTGGTTCTTTAGCGACTACAGCTATTACGAATTTTGCATCAGAGGTGAATACTCTTGCGGATGCTCGCATTGCTGCTGATACCACAAAATTGCCAGTTGCTGGCGGGACCATGACGGGCACTCTTAATATGAACAGTCAGCAGATTACTAATGTTGCTAATATTCCTTGGGTGGCAACAAATCCCAGTGCTGGGCAAACAGGCCAATCATTAAGGTGGAATAACGGAACGACTCAGTGGGAATGGTTTACCCCTGCGGCTTCTGGATCAGGAATCCAGTCAATCAATGGAGAAAACTCTGCAACTCAATCTTTGGCTCCATCAGCAAGTGCTACATCTTATGGATTTACAAGCTCTGCAGGCACACACACATTGTCCATTCCTTCAGCATCAACAGCGGGAGTGACAGCAGGTACTATTAGTAAAGCAGAGTTTGATACTTTTAATGCCAAACAACCAGCTGGAAACTATATCACAACTCTAACTGGTGATGTCACTTCTTCGGGATTTACAGGTGGAAGTGTGACCACAACGATTGCGAATGATGCAGTAACTACTGCTAAAATTCTTGATAGCAATGTGACCTCGAATAAGTTAGCAAACGGTGCAGTTACTGATGCTAAAGTATCTGATGTAGCTTGGGGTAAAATCACAGGAACTCCAACAACACTTGCAGGGTATGGCATTACGGATGCGGCAACCAGTGCGAGTTTAAACAACTACGTAGAGATCGCAGGCGACACAATGACTGGTACTTTAAATTTACCAGCAAATGGTCTCGTGGTTGGAACTAATCAAGTCGTAGTGAGTGGTGGCAGTTTAGGTATCGGTACAGCAACGCCAAATGCTTCTGCACTAGTAGATATCACATCAACTACAAAAGGTCTTTTGATCCCTCGCATGACCACAACGCAGAGAGATGCCATTGCATCTCCAGCAACAGGTTTGCAGGTATTTAATACAACGACTCAGCAGTTAAACTTCTATAATGGAGCAAGCTGGCAAGCTCTTGGTGTTGCCGGCAGTGGTGTGACTAGCGTGTCATCTGCCAATGCAGATATTGCAGTAGCCACAGGCACATCAACTCCAGTGTTGACTTTAAATTCAGGTACAGCTGGTGGAGCCGGTGATGCCAATAAGGTTGCAAAGCTTGATGCTTCGGGTTTGTTAGCTCCTGCTATGATTCCAAACTTGAGCGCGGCAAAGATCGTCTCTGGCACATTGGACTACTCACGTTTACCAGTAGGTACAGGGGCGGGCACAGTAGCTGCTGGAGATGACAGTCGTTTTAGTGACGCTCGCACGCCCACGGGTACAGCAGGAGGTGATCTCAATGGCACTTATCCTAATCCCACAGTGGATGGTATTCAAGGTCGAGCCGTTGCGGCAACAGCTCCTAGTGAAGGCCAAGCTTTGTTATGGGATGGAGTGAGTGCATGGGTGCCCCAGTTTGTGCGCATGCAAGATATCCGCAATAGTTGGGGTGGCAATCAGATGATACCCGCCACTGCTTGCAGCGCTAGCCAGGCCATGGTGTGGAGTTCTGTTGTTGATAGATTTACTTGTCAAAATATCGGTTCTTTGGACGCTTCAGTCATAACCACCGGGAGTGTAGATTTAGCAAGAATGCCAGCTGCCGTTACGAATGGTTTGTGGGATTCTTCTTCAGGTAATGTCTATAGAGCTACAGGAAATGTGGGTATAGGTAACACAAATCCGCAAGTTAAATTGGATGTGAGTGGAGCGATTCGACCTGGAAGCGAAGTTTCTGTAACAGCGTGTGGACTTGGTGCAGTTAATGGTGAAGGTTCGCAAAGATATAACTATAATTTACACCGCCTTGAGTATTGCGATGGAACAGCTTGGATTCCTGTTAATCAAGTCGGAGCTATCGAGATTGGTAGTGCATCAATGACTGGTAAAGTTGGGTGCCAATGGAGTCAAACTAATACATCTTGGTCAACTGTCAATACACCAAATAATACATGTAACAATATAGTTTGTTCATGACCCCCATTTGATTCGGACACCCAACCCAGGGGGTCAAAATGGAAGTCACAACGTATAAGAGGAAATT
>JBKHVM010000124.1:0-2511 GCA_046570065.1 Bdellovibrionia bacterium | reverse complement strand
GTTTGTATCCGGTTCAAGGGTTTGTTTTTTGCCGCCATGCTAAATTATTGACTTTACTTGGAAAAACCCTAATATAGGGGTCACCTAGTTTGTTCGCATTGGAGACGTGCCAGAGTGGTCCAATGGAACGGTTTGCAAAACCGTAAAGCCGGCGGTTCAAATCCGCCCGTCACCTCCAAATAATTTCTAGGGTTCTGAGTTGTTCAAAGCATTCAGAACCCTTTTTTATTTCAATCCACACACTTAGGTTTCAGTACGTTGTCTCTCTACAGAGACTTACATGTTGTCTTGAGCTGTCGCAGACTTTCTCCGGTTGGCTATTTTTGGCTACACTTTTGGCTACACTGAAAAAGTGGCCTAAAAAGTGTAGCCAAACTTCTTTTGAACGCTGTTAACCCATCAATTTTCTTGAGCTTTTTGACTTTACACTAGGAGGTTTTGTGAAGGTTTTGAGAATTAAAAAATCTGATCAAGAAGTGATGCGTGAACTGCGTTTGTTCCGTGAATTTTCTTATCGTGATGTCGCAAGTCTTATGGGGATCTCGCACTCACGAGTGCAGCAGCTAGAGGTTGATAGTAAGCCTTTAACTGATGAAATGAAATCCAAGTTCCTCCATGCCATACGCATGTCATGTGAGGACTGGAATCTTTTAAAGAGTGGTGCTGAGAATGTGTCTGATGTAAAGCTTGAATGCATTCAGAGGATTTATAAATTAAACCCACAAGAGCTTATTAAATGCGCCCTGCTACTGAGAAATTTAGCCTTGGCGATAATTTCAATGGGTCTTTGTCATTGAAAATGATGGAGTCATAGAATTTTAAAAAAGGAATTAGAGAAATGAAATATTTTATCTATGCAAGGATCATATTGGTGCTTGAAGAGGCATTTAATTACGTTTGGTCTTTTATTCGGCCTCTGCTGTCCTTTGTATATTTCTGGCTTGCTCTAAAACTTCTGGGATACTTCATTTCATAGTTTGCTGATTGTGAGTCATTATTTGTTTCCAAGTCTCCACTCCGCTCGCTTTGCAATCAAGAACAATCATCGGTCTCCCTGAAGGGAACCCCTCCGAGATTCTTCTTGATTGCAGCTCTTCTTCGTTCTGACTTTTGGTCAACAAATGACAACTAATCAGCAAGGAGAGTTTTATGAAACTACTTACAGAAACGCTTAAAAAACAAATTCCAGCCATCTATGACACTGAGTCCATCTCTCTTGCAGACAAAGATATTGTCTGCAAATTCTTTAACCCTTGTGGTGCTGGAACGTGGTATGTGATCGAAGGGCAAGAGGAGGATGATGATTTTATTTTCTTCGGTCTTGTGGATTTACATGAGAAAGAATTAGGCTATTTCTCACTCAAGGAACTTGAGTCAATTAGACTCCCTTTTGGTTTAAAGATTGAGAGAGATATCCATTTTTCAAAATCCAAATTGAATACATTTTGGAATAGGGCCAGCTAGGCTTTAGTCTTGGAACAAATGAAAAAATCAAATATTCCTTTGTTTGATTTTTTCATTTAAATTTCGTAATGGTCTAGTAAGTTTTGAATTAGAGTCTTAAGCCCAATCTTCTTTGTCTGGCTAACTCCTTATCTGCTCTGACTTGATCAAGCTGGCGATAGACAGAGTCATCCCAGTTTCGAGGTTTTTTCACGCCTTCACTCTTGCGAGTAGTATGTCTGATTGGCCAATTTGTAAAACTGTATTGCAAAACATCTGATCTAAATGGGACATGCATGGCGAGTTGGTCTCTAAGAACTACAGGGCATAATTCATCGTCAAATTCCTTTTTACCATTTATATTGCAAACAATTATAGGGATACCTGCCTCAAGTGCTAGTTCGATTTCCCAGGTTACAAACTTGTGGTGATACTTCGTGTTTGTGCCAACTAGTAGAACAAAGAGCTTTGCTGTATTCATCCGTGCTCTTAGTTTTGCCTTGATTGTTGCCTCCGAAGTTCCATCTTTGACTGTATTTAAGTCGTGTGCATTCTCAAAATCAAAGTTGATCTCAGCTCGTTCTTTCCAAGCTTTCATCAAGTTGTATGACTTCATATCGCCGGTTTCGGGGTCAGCATTGAATGCGATGTAGGTCTTCGTACGTAGTGTCATGTAGTTTCCTTGTTAATTTGAGTGTTTGCTAGAATTAAAGTTAGAAATATAAATGTAGACATTGCTTGGGATGCAACTGCTGCAAGCCCTAAGATAGTTTGAGGTTCAGCTACAGTGGAACCTCCACCAAATAGGTTCATAGATGAGAAAATCAAAGAAAGTATGGCATCCTTGTAAAAGAGTGCTGAGTCTGCAAACTTCCATACGAATTCATCTTTCAAAAAAAATCTGTAAATGTAAGCAAAACCCAAAATGTTGAAACAAATTGATTGTGCTAAAGATACAAACCTTCTTCTTTGCCAGTCAGTATTTGCCTGTGCTCTGCTTTGCCATACATGGTAGAAGAAATAGGTGAAAAGGTTGCTCCAAAGTAAATATGCCACTGTCAAAGCAGC
>JBKHVM010000123.1:0-2704 GCA_046570065.1 Bdellovibrionia bacterium | reverse complement strand
TTCCTAGCCCTGCTAAATTAACTAAAACCATATTTAAAGAAGTCACTAATTTTTTTACTTTTGCATCTGTGAACGAAGTTTTATCGCAGACCAGGGCTGGATCTTCGATAACACCATCATCATTGCCATCAAATTCCGATGCAGTAAGACCCAAGCGAACAAACCCTACCAAAAAACCTGCAAAAGGAATGCGACTATTGCTACTAATCTGTGACGGAGTAAAACTTTCTACTTCAGCTTTTGCTAGTTCACAAGAAGGCTCATCTGTAGTTGTTAAACCCTGTGCTGTTGTTAATGCTAGCACAGTCAAGTTCATTGGGCTTGGTGAATTACTAGATTCGGAGATAGCATCAATGATACGAGTAAAGCTTATTCCACACTTGCCAGAATAAACACTGGTATAAAGAAGTTTAACATCGAGAGTTTCTCTTTTAGAGCTATCTAAGCGACTTAGATGCGAGAGAGCCAAATCATAATCAGAATTATCGATAGCGATTTTTGTGTCTTCAATGATGGCATCATAGGTATCTTTAGTTTGCGAAAACTGATCAAAAAGATTAGGTCCACAGGAATTAGGAATAATTAGCAAAAATGAAAGTGCTGAGATTTTTATTTTTAAATTCATTAAAACCTCCACGCAAACTTGACGGCATACCTACGGTCTTCTTTTTTACCATTTACACTGTCGCCAATCTCTTCACCATAAGTTGTAATTTGCCATTGAAAAAACTCAGACGCTAATTCAAGACCACCCGTAAAGTACCTTTGATTATACCCTGCACGCATGAAGAACACATCGCCAAAATTCACTTCAAATCCACCGTGTATACGTTTAGCGCTATCATCTTCATCTGCAGCGGTTAGAGCGCCTTTGTATTCTATTGTCCATGTCGAGCGAAATTTGTTGTTGTGAATAGGAGACAACGAAAGGCCCACATCCACATCCTGCTTGACTGCCTCAGGCTGAGACGCTGTTTTGAGGCGAACGCCATCCATTTTATCAAAAGCAGTTCCACCTAAATCACGAGCAACAATTGCAAGAGTCGGCAATGTTGCCACTGGTGCCACTAACATCAATCCCGCATCCACTGATAAACCAGTCCCTTCACTGCCGATATCTTTATAGGCTAGCGAAGAAGCTGCACTGAGTGCTTCGTTTTTAACTTCGATGCGATTGATGAGTTTACCATTAAATCCTAGTTTTACTACACCACCAAAAAAACTCAGATTGTATCCTAACAACAACCCCATATCTGAACGGTAATTGGCATCAATAGTTGTACCATCATTACTCATTCTTGCACCCAAGCGCGTATTGTATAGGATGCCTACACCAAAGTTTCTACCAACAAAAGAAGGAAAAAAGGAAGTGCGCGCATAATAGTTAAGACCACGCATGCTATCTAGGGAACTTTTTAGATCATTTAAAGTTGTGAGATCACCCAAGCTGCCTTTTTGGCTAAAGTCATTGAGAAGATAGTTGAACTCAATTTCGGGATCAAAAAAAGTTCCATAAAAACCACGCACTCTTCCGAGGGCCGCAGGATTTATGGCAAGAGCTGTTTCATCATTGACGACAGCAACACAGGCGCCACCCATAGCAAGGCAGCGAGAGCCAACATAAAATTCTACATATTCAGTTGCATTACTAGCCACCACTGCTTGTGGTGAAAAGATCATAAAAACAAATGCACTTAATAATTGCAGCAATGAAATCCATTTCATACAGAACTTGTCGGCACAATAGCTCCTCAAATTGAGACAAGTGAGTTATTTCTAGACCGCAGTCTAAGTCTGGGACTAGACCACGAAGAAGTGAGAGACGAGAAATGGAGTCTATAATAAGATAATTCATATATTTAACAAATTGAGTGTAATCAATGGAGTGCCTTGTGAAAAAATTAGTTCTCGCCACACTATTCATTTTTGTATCTGCTTGCGGGCAAAACAATGCGGACAAAATCGCAGAGGCACAAACATGTTTAGACAAAGCCAGAACTACAGCCCAAGCCGAAGTTTGTTTTAGCAAAGTGGATGGTGTTGATACCTCTGCGGCCGACGGCATTCGCTGCTCAGCTAAATTTGTCGCCGAAGGTTTTGCAACCTCTTCCCGCCTAGTTTCAGTATTCGACGCTCTTGATTCTGGTGGAGTAGACGCTCTCATGAGTTTATTAACTTTTACTGCTAAAGGCAGCATTGCCGCTGACACTGACAATGCCACTAATACTTTTGAATACTGTTACAACTCAGGCAGCAAAGGTTCGACTCTCCTTATGGCTTTCTCGAATATTACGATGTCGATGTATTACTACATTGCTACAAATGCTGGTAATGCCGGTGTCTGCCCTACAAACCCTATCCCTAGTGGATCGATTAATGTCTACCCCTTTGAAAGTTGCTTTTCAAATATCGCCGTTGCTGGACCAGCTATTGCACAGCTTGGAAATGCTGGCACTGTAGATCCTGCGGCCATCCAAGTCCAAACAGCAGTTGGCACAACGATTATTGCAACACATTTATTGAGTTGCGCAACAGGCTCTCAAGCCAGTCAAGATCTCTGCTCATACTTCGAAAACGCAATCAACGCGGCCGGTGGCACTTCTAATCCAAGAGCAGTGGCCATCCAGTTCTTCACAGCTCTGCCTTAAACACCACCCGCGGTTCCTGGTGCGCCATTCTGAGGGGCAACTTCGCCATCGAAGCT
>JBKHVM010000122.1:0-3039 GCA_046570065.1 Bdellovibrionia bacterium | reverse complement strand
TGATATTTCTCGCCTTAATTGCAACCCAGAGAGCGAGTGAAAAACTCACACCCACATTGAAAGCTCCAATAAAAAACAAACCCACCAAGGACCGCACAAATTCAGGCTCACGAATGGCTTCCCAACCCACCACAGGCAGTGCTGCAGCTAGAGTCCCTGCACTGAGAGTGATGTGTCTAATATCCAGAGGAATGCCAATAAACTTTAAAAGCTCTGGAGTTAATCCTAAAAGAAAGCCCAATGAAATATTACCGGCAAAGGCAGCAATGTTATCCTGAAAGAAAATGGCAATCTTGCGTGCACCACCGAGTCCAAAAGCCTTATTGAGAGTGCGATTTTTTATAATCCTGCGACGAAGCCCTCTAAAAGCAAACCAGTTGTCTGCCCAACCAGAAATCAGAGATGAAAGCCATAATAATATCCCCGTAAAAGCTGCATATATGGGCGCCATAGAGAGAAAATCAAATTCTTCAAAAGCATTGTAAGCCTTTACTTCTGGCATCAAATGGAAGCCAAAAACTGAAAAACTAATCATTGTCAGTGCAATCACAACCGGGACAACAAGAAGTACATTTCCTAGAACCGAAGCCACTTGGGAGCGAATGATGCAGACAATGTCTTCAACCAAAGAATTGATTCCACTTCCGCTTTCATCGAGCTTTTCTATCTTGTCAGCAAGAGCTGGCGCCGTCATTGCAGGTTGCTTCGTCCCCAAGGTAAATCCTAACAAATGTATACCAACAAAACTCACAGCATAGTTTACGGAAGCTAATACCCCTGTAATCAACGAAGAAAAACCAATAGATGTTACTAAAACTTTAATAAACACTGTGAGTGCTGTTACAGCCCCACCGCCGGATGCAGCACGCAGCATATCAATGTACTCAGCTGTTGTACGAGTGATGTAGTGCTCGCCTGTTGCTGCTGTTCGCTCCACTATTTTTTGCGAAAGGAGTGCAGAATTTTGACTCCATAACTTGCGCAAACTCCGCATCTCTGAAACATCGGCTACAAGTTTAGCGCAGAGATCAACCACCAGTTTCGCAGGAACTGAAGTGGAACTGAGAATTAACAAAAGAACTTTAATTCGATTTAAGTACTCTTTGAGAATTCGGATCTGAAAAACAATCTGCACACTGACGCCGGACTCATTGAGATGCTTATAAACTTCATCAAGCTCAATGTGTGCTGAATTGATCATGGCTAAGACAGGAGCCACATTAACGGCCTGCGGGTCGGCTGTGCGTATCTTTAAAAAGTTTTCGATTAAATTTGAAAGTAAATAAAAACTCGATGAACGCAAATGCTGGGTGCGAGTGCGATGGCGAATCATGGGATTTGTACCTAGGGCTCTGACTTGAATTGCCAGATAAACTAAGGCGCTCTCAAGGGACTCGTAGAGGTTATTCCATCGATCAGAAGAATCGCACTCATAGGTCACCAGTTCTATGATTTCTTGTGCAAGACTGTCGTCAATTTTTTGCAACCATAGAGCATCTGACTCATACGGAAAGAGTGCTGCAATCAGATAAGTAAGTTCCTCTTCTAGGGGAGCCTCTGGCAAAAATTTATAGAGAAGTCTCTCTTTGACTTCGCTAACAATTGTTGTCTCTTTGGCGAGACCAGTTTCACAAAAAAGCTGCATGCCATTAATAGAGGTGATGACTTCTCGGAGAGTTTTAGCGACTTTAATTTTCCAATCTGGGCGCCGATTTAAAAGAGTGATGATAAATAACACTCGAACTTCTGGCTGTCTCCCCGCCTCACGCAACAAATTAAGATCATTCTGTTCTTCAATGCGTATCCACTGCATGAGCTTGATAAGCCATTCAATTTTCTCGGTAAGGGGCCAAAGAGGATCTAAACTATCGAGGAGATAATCCAAATGGGTACGCTTTTTGTCGATAGAACGAACTCTTCGAAGTTGACTGAAAAAATATCTCACTTGTTTAAACATAGGTCTATTTTCTATTTGGCAGACAAAATAGGGCAAGAAAAATAGCAGTTAATTTAACATAAGAACGAAACAACTAAGATTTTTGTCAAAAAAAAGTCAGCACCATCTGCGCTGACTTCATGTTCTCTCAATTTTATACTCAAAACCAATAAACTAAGGTTTTGCACAAGAGCCGAATGCTTGGCATCGACGCATTTCAGAGCCCATTTTGTGAAGAGTTCTTAGATCGTGCTCAAGTTCATCATCATAGCCATGATCCACTGAACCACGAGGTCCGATGGCGATGAATTCACGGTTGTGTTCAAAGTGCTGACGATCAAACTGACCATTGCCTTCATTCGGCTTAAAGAAAATCTGACGACCTGAGTTTAATGTTTTAATAAAGCGAGCTCTTTGATCTTTGGCTTTAGCTAAACCAGCCTTCATGTCTTTCCAGCATTTAACTTCAGCAATTTTAACAACCTTATTGATATTTTTGTCAAAAATAACAACATCAAGCTCACCGATAGTGCGCTGAGAGTCAGCGTAGGCAATACCCACGATAACTTCATACTGAGGTGCTTGGTATTCTCTCTTGAGATCCAATCGAGCCACTTCTTCACAAATTGCACCGGAATCTTCGTAAGAACGAGGAACATTTTTAAGCGCCTCTAGGTCTTCATTCACACCAGCGAAAGAAGTTTGAATATTTAACGCGAACCCCAAAAGAACGAACAGACGAACGATAGACATTTAGCCTCCATAGTCAGGTTTTTACGGCACCTGGTAGAAACACAACCCCTTATTGGTTGCATATATGGTTAAGAAGCGTAGATCATACTTTTGGACCCAAATTGCAACCACTTCCTTTGTAACGCCGCAGCAAATCGCATATACAGAAAGAGTCCATTCCATCTCGGCCCCTTATCTCGCCTTCCACAGAGTGCACTCCCGCCAAGCCAGATACGTATGCCCTTGCCAGCAAGCCTCCCTCATAGGGGAGCCTCCTGCATAAAGCCCTCTGTTTCTGGGACGCACTCATCCATGAGTTAACCAACATCGCCATTAAAGTTGAAATATATTTGGGAGGGAGCCGCCCCACA
>JBKHVM010000121.1:0-3336 GCA_046570065.1 Bdellovibrionia bacterium | reverse complement strand
CTCATTGGGTTTATTAGTTTTTACTTTAGCTCATTTCATTGAGCTAAAGTATATTAGAGACATTTTGGGCGTTAAACTTTACTCGTTTTTGTTATCTTTTGCGGTAATTGTTGGTGCAGTCACATTGCACGTACTGTTGGAGTTATTATCGGATGATTTAAATGATCATTTCCCTCAGCACCACATAAAACGTTTCTTAGATTTTCCATTAATAGGATGGTGTTTGGGTTTTAGTTTTACACAATGGTACGTGCTGGCAATGGTATTAGGTTAAATGCGGGTACCTCTACCACTACGTGATAGAGGTAAGGTAAAATCTATTTAGTTGGTTTATCTATAATTTTGATGATTGTATTAAGAGAAGTAATTAAAATTAAATTTTCTGTTTCAATTCAGAATCCTTGATTTCAAATATTTATAACTTGAAGACTCTTACTTTGAATTGCACAATAATATTGTGGGGTAAATCATGAATCATCAAAACGTTATTATAAATACCGGGTCAGACTCTCTTTTTTCTTTAATTGGCTTATCCGAAAAATTGGCTTCCAGCTTGATTTATATTAAACAAATTAAGCCAAATAATTGGTTTGGGATTAATGAAAATGATGTGGTTGTCGTAAATTACAACATCAAGCCTAAACACGGGGACCTCGTAGTCGATACTGAAAGCCTGAGGTTATATAGACTTGAGTCATTTAATGGGCTCGTTAAGTTTTGGGAGGGAAATGTCTTTTGTAATCTTGATGAATCACAGGTTGGAGTAGTTATAGCAGTTATCAGTAATCTCGTATCCAATCCAGACAACCGATGTTTTAGAATTGATTCCAAGACGAACGCCTTTTCCTTTCAGTAAAAAAAAATAGTTTACAAGCTTTGCACTCATAATTCTGACCGCATTCTTTACTTGTGGCTTTCAGTCCATCATAATTTTATTACACAATAAAATGGAGTCTTTATGGAAAGCAAACCTAGCCTAATATCATTATTTACTGGTGCAGGCGGGTTGGATTTAGGAATGGAATCAGCGGGATTTAATACCTTGATTGCATCTGAGCTTGAAGATACATATTGTGAAACGCTGCGGCAAAACCAGTTACTCGGCCGAATGAAGCAAAAAGATTTTTCAGAATGGTTTGAAAAGCAAATTCTACAAAAATGTTATCGCAATATGAAACCAGAAGAGATTTTAGATCTCAAACAAAGAGTATCTCTGGGAGTAGGTAAGCAGGCTCACTTGCATAATGCTTCAATAGTACCTGGTGACATACGTAATCTTGACTCTGAAACAATACTTAAGCTTTCAAATTTAAAACGCGGAAAGATTGATATTGTTGTTGGTGGACCGCCATGCCAGCCCTTCAGCCGAGCAGGAAAAAGACAAACAGTCGAAACATCAGATGGTAGATTGTTTAAAGAGTTTGTCCGGATTGTAGATGACGTAAGGCCTAGATGGTTTTTATTCGAGAACGTGAAGGGCCTTGCTCAATCAAAAACAGAGATAGCTCGGTTTAATTGCAATAAGTGTAATCACAGTTTCATAGGTAATCTCGATGAGCGCGACAAAGCAGTTAGTGAATCATTAAAGGGTATTGCCTGTCCTCAGTGTTCAAGCAAGTCTCTTAGATATGAAATGGAGAACGTATCGGGTGGCAGCCTATTCCTTATCCTCGAAGAATTTAAGCGTCTTGGTTACACATGTCATCACAAGCTGTTATCTTCGGCTGACTTTGGTGTGCCACAAACAAGAGAGCGGCTTTTCATTGTTGGTTCAAGAGATAACGAAGAGTTCAATTGGCCCACCCCGACTCACAGTAAATTTGAATCAGAGATCGGGCTTAAGCCCTGGGTTGGAATGCATGAAGCGATCTGGAGTCATGGTCATTATAAATACGGTAAAATTAATAAGAATAAAGCAGTTTTGTGGGTCAAGAATGTAGTAAGACCACATGATGAGCCAGTCACTTGGCATCTTGATAGACCCTCACCGACCATCGGCGCTCACCAATCAGCAAAGTTAGCAATAGCACCGAAAGGAGTTCCTGAGGCTCAAATTTTTAGGCAACAATGGCACACGCTTGGCCGCCGCCAAGGTGATTCTCCACCTGTAAATGTAGAACATGCATATCTCTCTGACAGAGAGCTACTGCTACTACAATCATTTCCCGAGTACTGGTATTTGCATGGAACAAGGATGGAGCGGGCATTTCAGATTGGAAATGCTGTTCCTCCGAAATTCGCTGAGGTTATTGGTAACTCAATTTTAGAGTCTATGGGCATTAAGAAGAAATCTAATATCTACCAAAAACGTGCCAGCTATAGAGAATCGTCGTTGTGTATCTAAGAGCCTTCACTGATTCAGAATATGAGAGGGCTCACTTGCTGCTCGCATCCCGCGTAGCCACAATGATGGGGCGGAAGCTGGAGGAGGGGGACTGGTCCGATGTATACTGCAGTGCTAAGGCTATTCCTCACAGCTCTTGGAGCAATCTAAAAATCGATGTAATGCATGGCAACCTTGGCGTTGAGCATAAAATGCTTTGTGTAAAATCAGATCAACCAATTCAAAACTGTTGTGGCACAACTTTAATGCATCCAGCAGCAACACGTTCCATTCGTATTCCGGACGAAAAAGATCCAACTAAAGCTGCTCGAAATATCCTGGCTCAATATGCAGACCTGATTGAAGAGCGTCAAAACCTAATCAAAAAAAGTGATCCTTCAGGCAGAGAAGCAGATTTGCGAACAGGGTGGTTTCTATGGCAAGAATCCTTGAGCGAGTTTTTGTATTTTGAGGAAAGAATGGAAGCACCTGTCCCAAAAAAGTACTGGGCGGAGTGGAGAGAAAGTGGCGGAGGTTCTCGGAAGGCTAGCAAAAATCTCTGGGTTTACGAAGAGGCTACAGGAAAAAAAAGATTTTCTATTACTACGCAAGCTGGACCTAAAATTCAACCGTACTTTGACGTACCAGCTCCGAATGATCCAGCTCTTCACAAATTCATAGTTCAGGGAGAGCTGCAGCCCTCTGGTATGGTTAGAGTTTGGCTAACTAGATCAACTGCCCTGTTTCTTAATCGTATTTTAGGAAGCATGAGTCCAGAAGCAATTGAGGAAGCAATTAAAAAAATTCAAATTCCGGCTCAGTCTGGAGAAGTTGAAAGGATTGAGCCAGCAATCCCAGTGCTTATTTCTTCAAGTACGTACGCACTTCTATCCTCAAAGGTTAATGGCATAAGCGACGAGCATAGGTTCCAACTGCTTGTGCATAGTTTGCTTGAGGGTAATTCAAAATGAAAATGTTGCTGCAGGATTATGCTAGAGTCTGAATAGTAGAGC
>JBKHVM010000120.1:0-3630 GCA_046570065.1 Bdellovibrionia bacterium | reverse complement strand
CGGGGTGGTCAAATCGGTGAAATTTGGGTGGTCAAAGTTGGTGAAATCCGACAGTCGATGATGTAAAAAAGAAATAAGCCTATATCTTTATAGCCCATTTGTTTTGTACTGGGTTCTTTGTAATTTAGATGAGCAAATTACAAGCCAATTTAATCAATCTATGATTTTTCGAAAAAATGACGTATTTGAAGAGAGTGTTCTTAGCCTACTTTTTTCAACCGTGGCTGTTGGCTCATCAACTGATGAATCATTTGAACACCCTCATCTTGTAGGGCATAGCCGAGATAGTATTTTTCACAAACCAAGACACTATTACCCAGAGACTTCGCAATTAAAGAAATAGAAACTCCTGAATTAAGAAGATGGACAGAATAACTATGACGGCAGTCGTGGGCTTTTAGATTTTGTTTTTCATCATCTTTAGGAAAAGTCAGACGACCAGCCTTTTTAATTAAATAACTAAACTCAACTTTGCGGAGTTTTTCTTTTGTAGTGCGGTCAAGGTCAGCCCATGCTTTGACTCTGTGGATATGATTTTGAATAACGTAAGCCTTGCGAGTGTTCCCTGTTTTTGTGGAGTCCATTTTTTTAGAATCTTTAAGCATTTGGGAATTTACATTGATGTAATTCTCAAGAAGACAATTTAAGGGTCTTCCAGTGTTTTTGTCCATCTGTTGCCTGTTGAAGACGGCAAAGGCTTCGCCCACTCGTAAGCCAGTATAAAACAAAGTAAAGAAAAGATTTTTAATGTCTTCCTTATGGTTTTTGAAATCCTCAGGGGCTTCAATGTTTTCAACCAGATTTAAAAATTCGGTCTCTGTGAAGATAGTGGGTGTTTCGGTGTATTCAGCAGGTTCAAGCCGTTCTCTACGGCCAATAAAGCCAAGCAATGAATTAAGACGAGAGCAAACCCGACGATGAATGGTGTTGCGGTCAATTTTATTCACCGCCTTTTGAAGTTCTTTTCTTGTGGCAGTTTTTAAAGAGAGATTTTCACGGTCAATTACCAGCACGGCACGGGTGAAGTCTTGTTCATGTCCCTTTGGGTTTACAATTTTACGGTCTTCAATTCGTTCAGAAACAAAATCAGAGAGAATTTTTTGATTGTCCGTGTGTTTTACAAGCCTGACTTTACCATCTTTGATTTGTTGGCTTCTATGAACCTCAGCCCTGATTTCTTTCACCAGTTTTAAAAGTTCATCACGCTTGGTTTCCGTCTGTTTAGATTTTTCCCATTCTTGATTGATGGCCTTAATGCGGTCGTTGGTGATTGTTTCGGCTTTTTTAGTTCCGTTTTTGTAATGGATAACTTTAAGCAGGGCAAAAGTGTTCCGCCCCTTAAAATTGGGGTATTTGATTGTAAAGTTGATGCGTTGAATGTTCTTATCCATCTCAGTCATTTTCGGCTCCATTTGATAGAGCCTAAACAGGACGATGGACTAAAGGCGAAAGCCCTCACCAAGTTCAGGTGTATTTTTTATTTAAGATGAATACGAAGTCTTAAAGATTGATTGAATAGGTCTTTTAAAAATTTGGTGCGGGTGGAGGGACTTGAACCCCCACGCCCGTGAGAGCAGCAGATTTTGAGTCTGCCTTGGCTACCATTACAACACACCCGCACATATCTAAAAGACACATATTCAATTTTCAAAGAGCCTTGGATTTTCCTTACAGACATCTGTAAGCCAGCCTTTAGTGGTAGATGAATCTACCAGTTCAAGGATATGTCGTCTACCAGCAGTCTGTAAATCCTCCCAAGTTTCAACCTCTTGCGGGGTTTAGTCTCTGTCGCCTAACTCTTTTGAGTCCGGCGCGTCTACCAGTTCCACCACAGGGCCGTTATATCGAAATTAAGGTCCTAGTTTTAATAGACATGGCCTCGAGGTTCAAGGATTAATTCATATCCCCCAATCTGATGCATCATTTCCTTTTTACATAGTTGCTCACGTTCTTGGTCACTTTTTAGCGGTGTGCACCACCCCCATCAAGTCGCGAGTTAAATTGCATTTCATATGTAAATACAAATACTTAAGAGACCTTTCCGAAACTCGCCTCAACTCTGGCACGGGGTATGCTTATAGGATTTCGACAACCAACCTTTCCACGAGGAGTTTTTATGAAAAAGTATGTTTCGATATTGGTGGCGATCTCCGTGATACCCCAATTCTCAATTGCTCAAAGCACTAGCGACGATTTCTTATCAGAAGTCGATTCGGCTGTTGAGGCCGCACAAGTCAATCAGGTATCTGCACCGTCAGCTCCTGCATTGCCTACACAAAATGTTTCAGGTCAGCCGATCTATATATTAAATCAGGCGACTCCTGCGGCAACTGTTCAACAGCAAGCTATTGAACAACAGGCTTCAGTGCAAAAACAACCTACGACTCTCATAGAAGCTTCTCCAATCACCGAGTCAAGAGCAGAGGCGATTCGTCGTGCTCGTCAAGATGCAGAGCTAGAGACTGAACAAAAGATTGTTGAGAAACTCGAAGCAGCTCGTATGGAAGACGAAAGACGTAGAGCGCAGGCTCTTTTCGGTGATCGTTTTAATTCTACTCAAGAGACTCAACAACCAGCACAACCTGCAGTTCAAGCAGCTCCAGTTGTAGTGGCTCCAGCGGCAGCTCCTGTAGTTGTTGCAGCTCCACTGACAGTTGAAGAAGTTGATAAAGAATTTGCAACACGTGACATGGTTCGCGAAGAGCTCAGAGCTGCTCTTGATGAAGAAAAGACGGCTGAGATTGAGCCTACAACTTCTAGATATTTCAGCGCAACACTTGGAATCGGTGATTACCCAGATGTTAAAAACGTTAAAGGTAATTATGCTTTCGGTGCTGCTTTCGGTACAAAGTATGACGATGCAATGATTGTTGAAGGTTCATTCACTCTTGCAAACTACTCAGTAGACACTCTTGATTATTACGGCAACTATCCTTTGTACACTGTAGATGTGAATCAGTACTCAGCAGGTTTAGCAGCTAAGTATCAGTTCTTCTCAGGAATGGTACGCCCTGTAGTTGGTGGTTTAGTACAGTACTCTTACCGCACATTTGCATGGTCTGATACTTACAACTATTATGGTGATGAAACTGCAAACTCACACGCTATCGACTTAGGTGTGCTTGCGGGGGCAGATTTAGAATTCTCTCCTAAGTTCTCTCTTGGTTTTGATTTCCGCTACATGTTTAACATGAGCAGCAGAACCAGCGGTAGCAACTACTGGTACGGATACAACAGCAACCCAATCGAAAAGTTACAATACTACGTAATGGGTTTGTCAGCTAAAGTTAACTTCTAAAAAAATAAGTGTACTCGTGGTTGGGACCTCGGAGCTAATAAAATAGCTCTGGGGTTTTTTTATTTTTTGTGACAACCTCTTCAAAAATTCCAGGCCTCCAAAGTGAGCCTAGCCCCCCCTTATAAATCCACAGCAGCGCCCCTCTCCAGTGGAGTCCCCCAGCTCCCCGAATATACAAGTCCTCGTTGGCAGGGACATCCGATAAGCGTGACGCGTTCGCCATTTTTAAGAAAACCTTTTGCCGAGAGCTGCGCACATGAAGCCCTCTTTGGCTGGGACGCACTCATCCATGAGTTAACCAGCATCGCCCTAGCGGGCGAACGCATCACGCT
>JBKHVM010000119.1:0-3667 GCA_046570065.1 Bdellovibrionia bacterium | reverse complement strand
CGTCAGCAGTTGATTGCTTCACATCAGAGTGAAGCGCAAATTGCTGATTTTATTGGTGCCGATAGCTTGGCTTACCTCTCGATGGAAGGTTTGTGGCAAGCTTTGAAGGCTCCCACCAAAAAGTACTGTGCTGCTTGTTTTGATGGCGATTATCCGGTTCTTTAGAAACAAAGTTTTTATTTGAAATCTTTCACATTTCACTACTAAAATTGAGGGGATGGGAATTTTATTAAATCTTAAAAAAAATCATAATATTTCGGTGATTGCTCCCGGGTACCCAGTAAGTCCACAAGATTTTCAGGGTGGGATTGCTTATTTGCAGAATCACCGCATGAAGCCCCTGTTCCCAGAGGACATTATTGGCGATCATTTTTTGCACGCGCAGGATGACGAGAAGCGTCTGGAATTTTTAAAAGAAGCTCTTTTTACGGGTGAGAGTGAAGTGGTGTGGGCTATGCGTGGAGGTTACGGAAGTAATCGTCTGTTGCCAGGTTTGGCAAAACTCAAAAAACCACGACATAAAAAACTTGTTATTGGAATTAGTGATATTACATCTCTTCATGTTTTTCTTCATCAAGAATGGAATTGGCCCACTTGGCATGGCCCCTTGTTGGATCGTTGTGGTAAAGGACATTATCCAGAAGATCTAGAGCAAGAGCTGTGGCTGCTTCTACAGAAAAAAAAGAAGCAGGTTAAGTTTCAAGGATTAATGCCATTAAATGCTTCGGCAGAGTCCTTGAAAAAAATTGAAAGCAAAGTTGTTGGTGGTAATCTCACAGTTTTGCAGAGCACTCTCGGAACTCCTTGGCAAATTCAAGCGCGCAATAAGATTCTTTTTATCGAAGACTTAGGGGAGCGAGGTTACAGAATTGATCGTATGCTCGAACAAATGCGCCAAGCACGAGTATTTAATGGCTGCAAAGCCTTGTTGATCGGTCACTTTCTTGGCGGAGCCGAGCCTAGTACTGGTAAAGATAACTTTGATCAAGTTTTTGCTCGATGGGCTGCTGATTTAAAGCTTCCAGTATTTAAGAATCTCGAAGCAGGTCATGATCATCGACAAAGGGTTTTACCTTTGAATACCAAGGCCGTATTGAGTAAATCTAAAAATGATTTTCATTTGATTGTTGAGTCAGGACTAAAATGAAGTACACAGCTTTAGAAAATAATTTATTAAGTCAGCTCGCACCTGCAATTGTGGATGTCACTCCTGGCATTATAGTCAGAGCTTACCATGCAGGAAGATTGATTTGTGATGTGAATGCAGGGCACGTTTACCCTTATTACGACTTGGCTTCATTGACAAAAATAGTATTTACCACTCAGGCGATGATGCAAGCCTTTGAAGAGGCTAAGTGGAACCTAGAGACAAAAGTGCAGAGTCTTTTGAACTGGTATCCTCATGGCGAAACTAAGATTCTTGAGCTTTTAAATCATACCAGTGGACTTGTGTGGTGGATGCCCTTTTTTCAGGAGATCAACAGTGAGCTGTCGATGTTAGAGCGGCGAGCTCAGCTCAAAGAGATGTTAAAACAAGCTCCTTATAATGCAGAAAGAAACAAAGCTGTCTACTCTGATGCTGGTTTTATGATCTTGGGATTTTTGCTTGAAGAAATGTATCAAAAACCTCTTTGGGATGTGTGGAGTGATCTCAAAAATAAGTTTTATTTAGGCACAACTTTGGACTTTCACCTCAACAATCAGGCCCCCTTTAAAAAAGCTTTATATGCTCCTACTGAAGAGTGTCCTTGGCGAAAGAAATTGGTTCAGGGGGAAGTTCATGATGAAAACACTTGGGCTCTTGGAGGTGTCAGTACTCATGCTGGGTTGTTTGGTTCAGTGGATGATTTAGGTTGGTATCTCCTCAATCTTCGTTCGCAACTGCATGGGATTGCAAGATATCAGATTCGCCAAAAAACCACGCAGCTTTTTGTAAAACGCAGTATTACTCCCTCTGTTGGAGACTGGGCTATTGGATTTATGATGCCAACAGCGGGTCAAGCCAGTTGTGGTAAATATATGAGTGTCGAGTCTATAGGTCATACTGGATTTACGGGTACTTCCTTATGGTATGATCCAAAGATGGACTTGGGTATTATTGTTCTTAGCAACCGAGTTCTCTATGGCCGAGAGAATAAATCTTTCGTAGCTTTGAGACCTAAAATACATGATTGGCTTATTGAAGGCTTTAGACGTAGCGGTATTTAACAAATAGGAAATAATATGAATCAAAATTTAAATGATTTAAAACCGGGCAGTCATATTCACTTAATGGGAATTTGCGGAACGGCAATGGCAAGTTTAGCAGGACTGCTCAAAGATAGAGGTTTTAAAGTTACTGGAAGTGATTCAAATCCGTACCCTCCTATGTCGACACAAATCGAATCTTTGGGTATCAAGATCATGAAGGGTTATTCGGCAAAAAATCTTGAAGCTCATCCTGATTTTGTCATTGTGGGCAATGTTATTTCTGCGAACAACGAAGAAGCTCAAGAGTTGGTTCGTCTTGGAATTCCCTATACGTCTCTGCCTAAAGCGATGGGGGAAGTGATCATTGGTGCTCGTGAATCCATAGTTATTAGTGGCACTCACGGGAAAACCACCACGACCTCTATGATGGCATGGGTTGCAGAAAAGCAGGGTGTGAAGCCTGGATTTCTTATTGGGGGAATTCCGAAAAACTTTTCGCAAAGTTTTAAGAATCCTGAGGGTAATTTTTTTGTTATCGAGGGTGATGAGTACGATACAGCTTACTTTGATAAAGTTCCCAAGTTTATTCACTACCGCCCCAAGCATGTTGTCTTAACTTCTGTTGAATTTGATCACGCCGATATTTACAAAGACCTTGATGCTGTGATGGACGCATTTTCACGTTTGATGAAACTGATTCCTGCGGATGGAACCCTCATTGCTTGTGCTGATGAACCCAATGTTTTGAAATTAAGAGAGTTGGCTTCTTGTGAGAAGAATTACACTTATGGTTTTTCTGAAAAAGCAGATTTTAGAGCTAAAATTCTCTTTGAAAATGCTGGCGGACTTGGTTTTGAAGTTCATTATCGAGATGAAATTTATGGACCTTACGCTATGGAAATTACGGGAGCGTACAATGTGCTTAACGCCACAGCAGTGGTTGCTATGTCTAAAGCGCTAGGTTTTTCTGAGAATAAAATTCAAATTGCACTAGAGTCTTTCGCTGGTGTGAAACGTCGCCAAGAAGTTTTAGGTGAACCAAATGGAATTCTCGTCATTGAAGATTTTGCGCATCATCCGACAGCAGTGCGAGAAACAGTGCGAGGTATTCAAAATAAATATCCAGGCAGAAAAGTATTTTCTGTATTTGAACCGAGAAGTGCTACTTCTAGACGCAAAGTCTTTCAAAAAGCCTATGTAGAAGCTTTTAAAGGGTCACACGAAGTTCTTTTGGCCAAGGCATTTGATCAATCAAAAATCGATGCTGACAATAGATTTTCGAGTGAGGAGCTAGTTGCAGATCTCAATAAGTCAGGAGTGGTGGCTAAAGACTTTGATAATGCGGATCAGATCGTCACAAGTCTAAAATCTTCAGCTCAAAAGGGAGATGTCATCCTGATTATGTCTAACGGCGGTTTTGATGGTATTTATTCAAAGCTAATGACAGCCCTTCAGAGCTAAAGTTTTTATAAAATTT
>JBKHVM010000118.1:0-3686 GCA_046570065.1 Bdellovibrionia bacterium | reverse complement strand
CAAATCTTATCGAAAACTCTTAATTATGCTTATCTTTTTTGACTTACTGCCTTATACGGGGAAGTGTGGAGAGCCGAAGAGGCTTTGGCTTCTACTTGGACCTCCACAAACCATGCTAAATGGTACTGGCGTTGGCGTCACCAACAGCAGGGTGGGGCTAATATGAACGAGTTTGATAAATATAATAAAGGCCTTGCTTCAGTTGGTAAATTCAGTGCTGCTGATTATACCACACTAGTTGAAGCTTATATGAGTGGTCGTTATTGGGATATGAAAAAGCTCTATAAGAAGAATCTTGATGTCGACACGATTCTCTCTGCCCGGGATGCTGGTGTTCCTATGTTATTTCCAAGTTATAAAGAAACTCTGACAGAGGCGGGAGAGAAGTTTCTGTTTAAGCATGGCTTTCCTTATATTCTCCCTTATGTCCACATGAATGATAAGAAGTTTGGTTTTAAAAGTTTGTGGAATTATGCAGATCTTCAAGCAGATTTCTATCTCTCAGAATGGTATGTTAAATGGGCTGATGCTTTTCAAGTGGGAGAACCTTTAGATTCTTTAGAAAAATCTCTAGAGATGAAATCCCAATTGATGAAGCAAGATAAAACATTTAGTGAAATCACTAAACCCCAACCAGGCGTATTTGAAATTTCTTATGTACGTAATAATTTAGCTCAGTTTGGAAGAAAGCTGATCGAGTTGCAAGTTTTGTCTGAGCAAGAAAAACTTAATATCACAGCAGAAGATTTGCGAACCGTAGAGTCAATTCTTCAACAGGCAAAAGAGGTGAATGAGCATATCCTGAAATTGAAAGCTGCAAATCGTCCGGTGAGCCAGGCCGAGATAAAATGGGCCTACCAATCATTCAGAATGTTGATGGAAAAAGCCAATCAAGCACTTCCTATCGAAAGGATTGTTCCACGAGTTTTGCGCCAAGCTCATGGTGACTACAGAAATTTTTGGTTTGATACCTTTGCGGTGTTATTGCCTCGCCCAGAAGGTCTGACAAAATTTTTATCGGCTAAAGGAATTTGGGCAGAAGCAAAAAGACAGCGTTTGGAGAGAGCTAAAGCTAGGGCTAAAGGAATAGTAGCACCAGCAGTGGACTTAAAAGCTGCTCCAGTGGTCGTCGCAGACTTAGAAAAACAATTGGCAGCTCACTACAATGAGAGCCGACGGGGACAAGAAGTTAGCGAGGAAAAGCTTTCTTCTAATTTTTATTTGAATCGTCTCTTTAATTATCAAAAAGCTTTTACTACGCAGGTTCAGTCAGTATTTATCCCTCAAGTAATGGAGTTTTCACATTTAACTAATGGAGAGCAACGTCAAATTGTGGAGACTGTTGAAACTTTTGAGAAGATCATGGCAAATAGAATGAGAGAATTTGCTTCTGATTATCAAAAAATATTTGTTGAATATGAAAGAGATCCCTCTGTGATGGAGAGATTGGTCAACACAGAATCTGACCTAAAGTGGGCCGTGGATCGAGGCTTACATGCGATGGCGGATACATTGGATCTATTAGACGAAGGCAAAAAAATAAAGTCTATTGAAAAACATTTGAGTGTCCTCTCAGAAATCACACATAAACTTGAAAAGAGAGAAGCCGTCACACGTGGATTAAGGGACATTCTGCGTAACGTGTTGCCTTTTAAAAAGGGAACAGGAGAGATGGTTTGTTCTCTGATTACAAAATTGTGTATTAAGAACGAAAAATTGATGAACTTTTTTGAAAAAATGCCTCTCGGTCCGTTGAGTAATAATAAAAAGGTTGTAATTAGTTTTAAAGACTCCCAAAACAAAGAAACAACCAAGCCGCAGCTTCCTGCAAATGCCGTCGTGGTCATGGTTATGAATCATGAACATGCGATGTTAGACTTAGCTACGATGAAAGAAGTCGCCAAAGGTCTCGAAATAGACACTTCTTCGGTTTTAACTAATAAAGAAGTTTGGCCCATCTATGACTACAGAACGAATAAAGACAGCACAATTATTTTTAAACAAGAAAAGGGAATTAAACAGAGAGTTCTGGATCTCATGGATTCCTACAAGAAACGTTTTATGTTTGCAATTTATCCTGAAGGTGATCTGCCCTATTTTGGAGCCAACTTTCCGATTCCAGCTCATTTTGGTGCCTTTAATATAGCTCGCAGTGCTGCCGTAAATAATAAAGGTAAGCGGCCAGTTTATTTAGTTAAGGTTTTTAGTAACTTCCAGGAAGCTACAAATTCAGACGGCAAAGTTGCCTTTAAAGTCGAGATTTCTTTGCCTGAATTGGTGCCTGCCGAAGAGATCAAGGGCAGTCGGGACTCTTGGATTGAAGAGAAGAGGGCTGAGTTTGAAAAAGAAGCTCTTGAGAAGAGGGGCACCCAACAGGTCGACCTGATCAATCGCGAAAAAATTAAAGGGACACGAGTGCGTGCTGTGGCGCCAGTGGCAGAATACAACTCTGCTGGAAAGTTTATGACAGATTTTATGAAGATGGATGGTCGCACCGTAAATACATGTAACCGATTATTTATAGACTTATAGAGTATCTGATAAATTCAGTTGTCAGCAGGGCCTGAAAGAGTACAGTTAATTATGGTTCTTGCTGGCATCTATTTTGGATTTTATTTAATGTCTTTTGTGGCTTCACGTTTTTTATTCAAAAGTGGTGCGCTTTGGATTTTATCACTTTTTAGCTCTTGTTTTTATTTTCACTTTTTATTTTTAAATTGTTTTTTGTTAGTAATTGTCTCCGATCTAGGAGCAAAGATATTTATCGCTGTCCTTTTAGCTCTTAATATTTGGCAATTTATTTGGGATTTAAACGCTTACAAAAACAAAGTCGCACTTCGTTTTTTTGAGCTCATTATGATTCCTTATTATTTTTCTTTTGGAGTCCGTAAGCAGTTTCTACGAGATGAGCGAGGTCTACCGCACAGTTTTAAAGTTCTGAGGCCCCCAAAAAGGAGTAATAAAAAAATTATTTTTCAAATTCATGGTGGGGGGTTTCAGCATGGAGGTCTGAATCAGTTTAACCACTACAATGAATGGCTAAAAGATATGGGCTTCACTGTGGTCGTTCTTGATTACCCAAAAATCCCAAAAGTAAACCTCGAAGATCAGATTGCATTTTTAAGAGAATCCATAGATCTTGTGCTTAAAGATTTGAGTTCAGAAAAATTTGAAGAGCTTTATTTGTCAGGACGCTCAGCCGGTGCTTATCTCGCGCTAGCTGTTGCGAATCGATTTGAGGCAGGGAAATTTAGGAAAATATTCTGCTTTTATCCGATCGTTGATTTTTTAATGATTGCAAGGGAGTCTCACCAGGGAGACTTGTTAAATTGGCCTTGGCGCTTAAATGCTCTTTTTTCGAGTTCACCAAATGAGAATTTATTGGCTAGTTATAGCGTGAAGTCCTTTAAGAATCTTCAGAATTCAGAAATTGTCGTCTTTCATGGCGAAAGAGATCCTGTGGTGAGTGTCGAGCAGTCGCGCTATTTAAAGTCGTTAGCACAAGAAGATAATCTGCTTGTGAGTTATCATGAACTCGCAGGTCAGTCTCATGGGTTTGAAGTAAATCTTTATTCAATAGCAGGTCAGTACTGTCGTACCAAGATCACTGGGCTCTCCACACTTCCCCGTATAAGGCAGTAAGTCAAAAAAGATAAGCATAATTAAGAGTTTTCGATAAGATTTGT
>JBKHVM010000117.1:0-3750 GCA_046570065.1 Bdellovibrionia bacterium | reverse complement strand
TATCGCGCGAAAACTCTATATGCTTGTTTTTACTGACTTGCGCTGTGTGATATACGATTAAGTGAGAAGAGCCTGAAAAGCAATAAGCAATACGCCCATTGACAAAATCAACGCAACTTTCTTCATCATTCCCCCCTCAGGTCTGATCAAAATACCACCCTTACAGATTACCACATTTTCATTTTCCGTATCACAATTTAGTTAAGCAACTGTCTTGATTTGAAACAGCAGGAGTATATTTTTTTTCGAACGTCAAATTCCCCATCCCAAGTTTAGCGGCGTGGTAGATAGATAAGAAAATAAAAAATGCCACCCCTGACGGAAGTGGCATTTGAAAATTGAAATTTTCTTAAGGATATAATCGCAAAAACTTACTAGTGTCCGCGAATTAAGTTCAATGCAGAACCCGCCTTGAACCAGTTCAATTGTTCAGCGTTGTAGCTATGCTTCAATTGAATTGTCTCAGTCCTACCATCTTGATGCTTGAGAACCATCTCAACATTTTTACCTGGAGCGAGATCCTTCAAGTTTACGATAGAAACTAAATCAGCTTCTTGAACTTTGTCATAATCTGCAGGGTTTGCAAAAGTGAGTGCTAACACACCTTGCTTCTTTAGATTTGTTTCGTGAATACGAGCGAATGACTTCGTAACCACGGCCTTACAACCCAAGAAGCGAGGGCTCATCGCCGCATGCTCACGAGAAGAACCTTCACCGTAGTTTTCATCACCAATGATGATCCAACCACGATTTGCTTTTTGGTATTCACGCGCAATTTTAGCGAATTCAATGCCAGTTGCCCCTGTCATTTGGTTTTTGCCTTTACCGATTTCGCCAGTAAATGCATTGTCTGCACCCAACAACATATTGTTAGAAATGTTGTCTAAGTGACCACGGTACTTCAACCAAGGACCACCTGGAGAGATATGATCTGTTGTGCACTTTCCTTTTGCTTTTGCTAAAACAAAGGCATCAACAAAGTCCTTACCATCCCACTTAGTAAATGGCTCTAACAATTGCAAACGATCTGAAGTTGGAGCAACTGCAACTTTGGCATTAGCACCTTCAGGCTTCTGGTAACCAACTTCATCTAAAGCAAAACCTTTAGAAGGCAATTCATCTGCTTGTGGTGGAGCTAACTTGATCTTGCCAGTAGGACCCTCTAACTCATCAGTAGCAGGATTAAAATCTAAACGACCTGCCAAACCAAGAGCCATAACGATTTCTGGAGAACCAATAAATGCCAATGTTTCAGAGTTGGAATCATTACGACCACGGAAGTTACGATTGAATGAAGTGATAATCGTGTTTTTCTCTCCCACCTTCACATCATCGCGCTTCCATTGACCGATACATGGTCCGCAGGCATTTGCCAACACTGTCGCGCCAACATCATTAAATGTTGCCATCATACCATCACGCTCAATGGTGTTTTGCACTGTTGTTGAACCTGGAGAAACCAAGAACGGCTGCTTCATTTTCACACCAATACCCATTGCCTGCTTAGCAACAAAAGCTGCGCGACCGATATCTTCGTAAGAAGAGTTCGTGCACGAACCGATAAGTGCAGAAGACAACTGTACAGTGTAACCCTTTTCTTTAGCTTCAGCTTTGATCGCAGAAATTGGACGTGCCAAATCTGGAGTATGAGGACCAACGAGGTGTGGCTCAAGAGCTGAAAGATCAATTTCGTAAACTTCGTCAAAGAACTGTTTTGGATTAGCCAAAACTTCGGGGTCTGCAGAAAGAATATTTTTATTTGCTTCAGCGATAGTTGCTAATTCTGCACGGCTCGTCGCCTTTAAGTAAGCTCCCATTTTATCATCGTAAGGGAAAACTGAACAAGTTGCGCCCAACTCAGCACCCATATTCGTGATCGTAGCTTTACCCGTACAAGAAATAGAAGCAACACCTTCACCAAAGTACTCAACGATCTTGTCTGTGCCACCTTTAACAGTAAGCATTCCGCAAAGTTTGAGGATAACGTCTTTAGCAGATGTCCAGCCACCCAATTTGCCTTTGAGGTGTACACCAATAAGTTTTGGATTTTTAACTTCCCAAGCTAAACCCGCCATAACGTCAGAAGCATCAGAGCCCCCAACACCCACAGCACACATTCCCAAACCACCTGCATTAGGCGTGTGAGAATCTGTTCCAATCATCAAACCACCTGGGAATGCATAGTTCTCAAGGATGACTTGATGAATGATACCAGCGCCTGGCTTCCAAAAGCCAATGTTGTAACGCGAAGAAGCTGTTGCCAAAAAGTTATAAACTTCTTCATTGGTTTTATTAGCAGATGCCATGTCTGCCTCTTTGCCCTTGTAAGCTTGAATCAAGTGGTCACAGTGAACTGTTGACGGAACTGCGGCTTCGTCTTTTCCTGCAAGCATAAATTGCAACAATGCCATTTGCGCAGTTGCATCCTGCATGGCTACGCGGTCTGGTCGCAAAAGTAAAAACGACTTACCTCTTTCGAGCTCTTGATTTTGAGGGTCATCTAAGTGACCAAAAAGAATCTTTTCTGCCAAAGTGAGCGGACGATTCAAACGCTTACGAATGATCGCAAGGCGCTCATTTGTTTTTTTGTAAACTGCTGTCACCATTTCAGGTGTTGTTTCAATACGAGAAGCCATTAAAATGTACCTTTCTAGCGGTGGGCTGATTGTCTATTTAAAAGCTTAATGAGAATAACAAAAAATCCAAAAAACTCAATACTTTAGAGAACTTGCGCAGGGCAAAAGCACCAACGTCGTGTCTAGGGCTCTTGCACTACTTGCGACTAGGCGCTAGCTATCTATTTGAAATATATGAGTTTCATGGAAATTTCTAAACTTCAGACAAGCCAACAACCAAGCTTTACCCCCGACAGTCCGGAAACTTAACCGCATTTATTGCCAATAAAGAGCTTTTCCTTCCTAATGAAGAGATGCGTGTGGTTCTTTTTGTGTCAAGGCTCACTTTTGTGCCAAACAACTATCATGATTTTCTCAAACCACTGATTGCCAGCCCTCATGTGGTTGCCGTGGTCACCGTCGATAATCTGAATTGGTCCTTTAAATTAAAAGCGTATGCCCTCTGCCTCACCGGATTTGCCTCTCGCTTGGGATTTCAGTTGCTAGAAAATATGAACCCAAAATATTTAAAGGAAAAACAAACACTCTGCGAAGCTCATGGCAAAAAAATGATACTTACAGAGAATCCTCATGAACTTGAAGTTCTACAAACACTCAAAGAGCTAAAACCAGATTATTTTGTCAACGCTCGCACACGCACTTTTTTTAGAAAAACACTGCTCTCTTTACCGAGCAAAAAATCTCTAAATATCCATCACGGTTTGCTTCCGGATCAGCGAGGATTGATGTGTGACTTCTGGGGATTGCACAACAATGAGCCTAGTGGATTTACGATCCATGAAATGACCTCTCAGCTAGATGCCGGAAGAATTTACTTCAAACAAGTTACGACTCCACACCTAGATGGCTATCTCAAACAAACTCAAAGCAGTGCTGCTCAAGAAGCACAAGCTGTTATAAAAATTCTTGAGCAAATAGAAGCTGGTTACGAAGGACACCCTAATGCCAAGACATCCTCTACCCGCTACTATTCTAATCCCGGCTTAGGAGACTTTTTGCGCTTTTATTTAAAGGGTCAAAAATTTTGAATCAAAATACGACACGAAAGCAACTCATTCTGACAATTTTTAGAAATTATTTTTACCTAAAAAAGCATTGTAGTAGACTGTAGAAT
>JBKHVM010000116.1:0-4049 GCA_046570065.1 Bdellovibrionia bacterium | reverse complement strand
AACATGGTGAGCAAACAAAGCAAAGGACTCAATGGGCTAGTTTATAATTTCAGTTATAGTGCAGACAACCAACTTAAAAAGGTTGGAATTTTTGAAGGTACGACTCATAAACTTGATGTGCTGATGACCTACGATGCCTTGGGGAGAAGAATCAAAAAGCAAGTGATTGATTACCTCGATCCAGCTAAGTCCTATCAACGAAAATTTGCTTTTGATGGGGACGAAGTCATTGCTGTTTTTGACGAAAATGACAGTCTGCTCGCTCGCTACACTCATTCCGGCATGCGCACTGATGATGTATTAGGCGTAGAGATTACCAATGAGGGTGTCAATGCTGGACTTTCTCTGTCCGCAGGGAAATATCAGTTTCTTAAAGATGCCCTCGGTTCAATTACCGACATCACAGACAATGCGGGAAATATTCTGCAGCGTTATTCGTATTCAAGCTTTGGTAAAATTTTAAAAATAGTGAGTGCTTCAGGTGAAGAGCTCGTATCTCCTCTTATTAAAACTCATTATGCCTTTACGAACAGAGAGTGGGATGAAGAGATTGGGCTGTATTATTATCGGGCGAGATACTACGATGCTAGCGCGGGAAGGTTTGTACAACAGGATCCTCATCCAGGTTATTTGATTTATCCAGGTACTTTCACCTCTGGCTATATTTATACTTTAAATAACTCGGTAAACCTAACTGATCCTAAAGGCAAGATTGCTCCGATTGTTGTTGCAATGATTATTGGAGCAGTTATTTCAGGAGTGAAGCACTATAATGAGAAGGGTCTAGAGGCTAGTTGGTCTAGCATAGGAAGTTTTGTGGGATCCCTTGCAATCGGTGCAGCAATAGGCGCCGCAGCTTATGGTATCGGCGCGCTAGGAGCTCATCTTGGCGCCCAATATTTAGCGTTTGGGGGCTCTCAAACACTGGGAGCTTTCTTAGGTTCTTTTATAGGAGGAACATTCTTTTCGTCTACCCAGCAATATCTAACAAAAGGAAAAGTTCATTTAGGTACTGCTTTACTAACAGGGTTTTTATTTGGAGTAGGTGGGGCAATAGGGCAGGGGGCAAAGTCAACAGGGCAAAGCCCAGCTCAACAGAATACAGTTGAAAATTTAGATGCAGTAAATAAAACTATACCATTAGAAGTTATAGATCAAATAGATTTAGGGCCGCTGATACCAGTTTTACCATAGGACTAAATTGAATTTTTATAAGCTATATAATTTTGAAAAAAAATTCGACTTATTTAGGTTCTACACAAGAATCTATTACATCGAAAAGCCATTGAAGCACATTTCTTTCCGAATTTTGCTAATGTTTATGGCCATAGACCTGTGTAGGTTCTTTGCACCATGGGCATTTACGATGATTAAGCCTAATGTAGCTTTGTCGATCGTTGTAATTCTGGGCTTTGTTGGTTTTTATATAACTGTATTTCCATTTTTTTTGCTTACGTATTTGAGTCAAAAAGACAAAGTCATTACTATCAATTCTTCGCAAGTGCTAGTTTGGAAAGAAGGCAAAGTGTTAGAAAATATCACGCCGCAAGAGATTAATACGATTCAAGTTAAGGGATTAGGAAGAAACATTGTCATTAGCTACCAACTGAACAAATCATTGCCAAAAGTTCTTGTTTTTTTCAATCCTCCTAACGAATTACTTCTAGAACTTAAAAAATTAAAAGAGCCGATTTATGTTTAATTCAATTCCAAATTTCGCCAGTAAAGTTACTTCTTATTACGACGTATCCAATACGACGTATCCAACACTCCAATCAGTAAACGGTGCTTCCGTAATGGCTGATGGAGTATTGGAACTTTATTGCAGTAATTGGAGATATCTTAAATGTTTTTAAATTTGTTGTTTGTTTTTTCGCTAATTACGTTATCGTCTTTCTCTGGGGGGTTACTCCTGGTGGTTTTCTAAATAGTGAACGAGGAAAACTTTCTCCATGCCATAAAAGATATAAGAATCAGAATGAAATACATGTTTCGAATGTCGTGACAAAGAGAAGTATTAACAATTGAAAAGTTGTTGAAGCTTTTAAGTGTGATACTTGGGAGGAGATAGACGATAAGTATATTAAGCAGATGCAAAGATATGCACTTACACTTAGGGCAAACGCGATTAATTACAATATAGTGAAAATAACAGGGAAGAAGGGATTTTTTAATCCAGAAGATTCCAAGTTTAACAGGGTTGAAGGAACAGTATTAATCTGTAAGTAAGTTTCAAGCTCTTTATTTGAGCTAGAGGTTTAAGTGGGATTGCAATTTAAATTAAGTATAGTTTTATTTTTGAGTGCAATCTTTTGCCTAGACGCGCATACGTTTAATTGGAGAAAGTGCAAATCTAATAAGATTGACACCAGGGGTGATTCATTTCATACACAAATTGTATCTGGTATTTTTGACTATTCTTATTCGACAGCTCAATTCATAACTTCCACTGGCGAGTGTTCGGCTATTGGAATGAGTAGCGATGAGAGAGCACAGCTATTCTACGCTTTTAATTACGATAAAGTACTTGAAGATATTGCCAAAAACAGGGGGGAGTATCTAGCGAGCTTTGAGAAAATTTTGGGATGTAAGGTTGAGTTTTCTAAGCTAAGGAATAACTATGATGCCCTATCTAGAGCTTCTATTGAAGAGCAGTTTTATGCCGTGAGGGGTAGTTGTCACAATTAACTCATGCTTTTTAAAATATTAAAAAAACAAAAAATTCTACGAGTGACGCTTGCATTACTTGTTATTGCAGCTTTGATAAGAGTGTTTTTAATTTATCGAGAACATAGATGCGGGTATGCTAACAGAATTTTGGGTTTAGACTGTTCTGATGTTTTGATTACACGCTGATGTGATGTTGGGGGGCGTAATCTTTTATAGAAAAGGTGTATTGGCTCTTTTGGTGTCTTAGTAAGATAAAGTTGCAAACATTATTTATCAGTTAAGGCAGTAGATTGAATTTAATTAACAGTAATTTAGGATTAAAAGATTTTTTATTTTGGTTTTTAATGAGGAAAGAAACAAGGCTTCTCTTGGTAGTTCCGCCATTTTTTTGTTTGGTAGGTATGTTGCTTTACTTTGTTGGTAAGTGGCACTTTAAAAATGATTCGATTGATGTGTTATATATTTTTCTTGGCCTTGGGATATCCGTCTTAATATTGATTTTGTTTGCCCCTATTGTTGCATTTAAGAGGAGTTTTGGAAAAGTTCTTACCTTAGATTCGCGTTCATTAAATGTGATATCAAATGAAGGAACAGTTGCTTATCAGTTAACAAGTCTAAGATGCATATATCAACTTCATGATACCATCATTTTTGAGTTCAAAAAACCAAAGTCAATATCAGTGTACGGTTATTCTAAGACTGATATTGAGCTTATCAAGGAAAGGCTTAAGGGATCAAGGTTGAAGCTCATCAAAGCACCTACCTTACTGCATATTCTACTCAAGAAATATGTATTTGAGTTACTTTGAACTTTATAGATAAATGTGTAGAGTTGATGGCATCTTAAAACCAACATGCGAAGCTGTTTGGCCGCAAATGCAATCAACTCTAAAATTTACCCGTAAAGTTACTTCTTTAAAAGATCACGAATCTCAGTCAGAAGCACGATATCAGCAGCAGGCGCCGCCGGTGCAGCTGGAGCGGCTTCTTCTTTCTTCTTCATCGAGTTCATCAATTTCACGACTGAGAAAATGGCGAAGGCCACGATGATGAAATCAAAAATGGTTTGGAGAAAGATGCCGTAATCAATGCTTACTGCTGCCACCGCCGGATCGACTGATTCTTTAATGACAACTTTGAGATGATCAAACTTCACCCCACCCACCATCACGCCGATAGCAGGGGTGATAATGTTAGCAACAAGTGAAGAGACGATTTTACCGAAGGCGCCGCCAATCACTACACCGACGGCCATATCGACCACATTGCCGCGCATAGCAAAGCTTTTGAACTCTTTCACAATACTCATAAAGACTCCTGGAATAAAATTTGTCAGAATTGTCTTATGCCGAAAGCCGCTTTGTCAGCTCAGAAGTTTT
>JBKHVM010000115.1:0-4120 GCA_046570065.1 Bdellovibrionia bacterium | reverse complement strand
AGGGCTCGCGCTACTTCTGAATGGAGCCTTAGGGGAGGTTTGGGCTCAGAGCAAGCTAGAGTCTTGTACGATGTAGTCTTCGTGAGTGCGCTTGCGAGACACAAGGATTTGTTTTTCTCCTTGTTTGGAGCGCAAATGATAATAATGAGGTGTTGCTTGGGTGATAACAAAATCAGTTGCCTTAGAGTTCGTAATTTTTTTAGTCAGCACTACACCTGAGTCGAGGTTCTCGTAATAATTTTGAATCGATTTACTTAAGCGATGTCGACTAGATTGCAGCCAAATCAGTGATGTCAGAATTGTACCTACCAACAAGGTTACAATGACATTTGAAAACTCATTTTCAAGAGCGATACTCACAAATACCGGCGCCATCAGTACAATCAGTACTTGAATGGTAGCTAGCCTAGACTCTTGATTCTGTATTTTTTTGATTTGCATGCACACGCCTGTCATCTAACAACGACACTCAGTGAACCACATTCGGTGAATAAATTTAAAGTCCAGATTTGGTTATTTTTTGTGACACGCTTTATTAGAAATCATCTAATGAAATAACAAGGAGGCGTAAATGTTAAGATTTACTCTCACTCTTAGTTTCTTGTTGCTAATGCAAACTCAAGTAAAAGCTCAAACCTCTTGCCCAGACTCTCGAGCTTGGCGCGATAATGTCAAGATGAACACCATGACTAACTCCACTGGTGGTTGCTGGCTCTCCGTTATGCCCTTTAATGTCAAGAACCTCACCTATAGAGATTTTTTGTTTGATGAACAAGGACTCATGATGGTCTTTGCATCATTTGGTGAAGGCGATGACAGTCAAACAACAGGAGCTCGAGAATTTTATTTATTCCCAAGAAAAAATAAAATCCCCACTGGTAAATTTCTCGAAAACAACGACTTGGTTGTGACCCACCCTTCTGGAACTGAGTTTTTATTTTCATCAAAAACTGGTGACGTGACCGCCATGTCTCCCGGACAACTTAAAGTGAGTTCTTTCTTTGATCCCAGCGAAAAATCTGGTGTTGAGATTCTTAAATTCGAAGGAATTCTACTAGATTTAGGATTTAGAATGGGAGCTCCCCCATCTTCTTTAAGTTCAGGACGTGCCACCTTTAAAGACACACAGAACAATAGCTGTGTATTAAGAAACTCTGAACTTTTTAGAATCACTTCTGATGGTGATGCTTACTTTAGATACCCGCAAGATGCCGCTTTGGGAAAATTTCTAAAAACTCGCTGTCCTGATCTTGTCGTTCCCTTTTAGTCGTTAATTTAAAAGGAATAAAAAAAGCCTTTCGTAATGAAAGGCTTTTTTGTTTTTTTCGTAGCTTATCTTATAATCTATTCCTTTAATTTAGGAACAATCTTTAATTCTACAACCGCTCCAGCACGGTTTACTTTTAAAATGGTTTCTTTGTTAGGTTTAACACTCTGTAAAGTGTAAACATAGTCGTAAAGATTTTCAATTTTAGTACCATCAAACTCAATAATAATATCCTGAGCTTTTACCCCAGCTTTTTCTGCTGGACTGTCTTTAGAAGCTCCAGAAACTCTGACTCCTTTAACACCATCTTGAGAGTAATCAGGAATAGTGCCTAAAAATATTCGGAAAGATCTGCCTTCCATTTGTTTTTGTCCAGACCCTACTTTGACATACTTAACTAGGTTTTGACGATTATCTGCTAAAGTATTTACAGTCAAAGTTGCAAACTCAACAACTCTCGCGATTCCTTTATAGTTGATAAGGTCTGCAGTATCTCTTGGAGTATGATATTCCCCATGGGCGCCAGTAAACAAATGCATCACAGGGATCTCACCCATATAAAGAGCCATAGCATCTGTTGGCAAATAAGGATCTGAACCCAAACTCAAGGCCAAACCAGAGCGCACACCCATTTCTTCTACAAGAGGCTGCCAATTATCACCAGAACCCAAACCTTGCACAAAAAGCTTGTCACGCAGACGACCGATCATGTCCATATTAATATAGGCACTCACATGATCTTTGATATCTTTTTTATGCAAACTCTTCCAGTCTTTAACGAGAGCCGTTGAACCTAAAATTCCAACTTCTTCTCCAGACCAAATTGAAAAATAAAGATTCTGTTTTAGATATTTTGGATTCTTTTTGTGAGTTTGAGAATAGTAGTGAGCCATCTCCAACAAACCAGCCACTCCAGAAGCATTGTCATCAGCGCCGTAGTGAATCTTACCTTTTTCATCTCCAGTCGCCAAAGAACTGCTCATTTCACCAGTTCCTAAGTGATCTCCGTGAGCTCCAATCATCACCCCTTTTTGCGCACCTTTGACTGGCAACATAGCAAGTACGTTAACGCCTTTTGCTTTAGTAAAATTAAGATCTACATTTGCTTGTAAGTAGGTTGAAGGAATCACAAAACCTGGTTTGAACTCCTTGTCCAAATCTTTTTGTAGTGACTCTAGTTTTGTGCCGCTTTTATTTAAAATCTCTTGAGCTGCTGCAGCTGATAACTTCAAAACAGCAATGGAAGATTCAGAAAGAGCGCCTTCGTACTTCAATGTCTTTAAATCTTCTTTATATCCAGAGAGAGGGCCTTGCACTAAAATCAAACCGATAGCCCCTGCATTTTTTGCCACGGTGACTTTGTGTTGAATACGAGAATATGTGTTGTAGTGTTGACGTAATTCAGGAGTGATTTCTTGAGGAATATCCTGAAATACTAAGGCCCACTTTCCTTTCACATCTAGATCTTTATAAGAATCATAAGCAGGTATCTTCTCAGTGCCCGGCACCACTAAACCGTAACCAGCAAAGACCACAGGAGCCCCAACAAACTCTCCTGTTTTAGAGAAAGATAGGGGCAGATAATCTACTCCCACTTTCCATTTTTTAATAATACCACCGACTCCCTCAAAAGCATTTTTTGCCCCTAACTGAACACCAGAGGTGTATTCAAATTCGTGGAAGAAACTTCCTTTTGGTCCTGCACCAACAAGTCCCCATTGTTTGAAACTTTTGGCATAAAAGTCAGCAAGTCGCTTTTCTTCTGGAGAACCTGTTTTTCTACCAGCCATATCCTCTGAAGATAAAAAGCGCACCAAAGATTCAATTTCTTGTTCTTTTACTTCGTGAGAAAAAGAATCCATTTTTGGCTCACTTACTGGCAAACCTAAAAGCTTTCTGGCAAGAGTGTCATTCCAACTCGCCATGAGGATTTGCGAATCCCCTTTTTCGTTTCGGTGAGTCCAAGACAAGTTCAAACCATCTGGAGTAAATACGGGAAGGCCATCAAAACCATCATTAAAGGTAACACGAACTGGCTTTTTTGTTCCTTTGGCATCAACAATAAATAACTCAAAATTAGAATATCCAAAAACGCTAGATCCAAAAATCAGGTAATCCCCTGATGGATGAAAATAAGGAGCCCATGACATGGATTTCAGATGAGTCACTTGCGTCTGTTCGGTGCCATCCACATTCATGGTAAAGATCTCAGCTGTACTGCCGTTAGCGCTAAAACGACGCCATGTGATTTTCTTTCCGTCAGCACTAAAGAATGGTCCACCATCGTAACCTTTGGAGTCCGTGAGCTGCTTTACAGCAGAGCCGTCAGACTTCATGATATAAATATCCATCATGTATGAAGGATCCTGAGCAAAGAGCTTAGCATCTTCTTCATTTAACTTTTGCGCGTATCCGTTACGATTAGAGGCAAAAGCAATCCACTTTCCATCAGGCGAATAAGAAGCTTCGGCATCATAGCCCAACTCCTTGGTGAGTCGCTTCAAACTCTTCCCTTCCATGTTTGACGAGAAAATATCGTAATACTCATCAAAGGACCAAGAGTAACGTCCCTTCACTGGATTTTTTCGCGATTCTATTTCCGCTTGTGTTTTTTGAGCCACTTGCGGATCCAAGTGAGTCGAAGAGAAAAGAATCTTGTTCATGTCAGGATGAATCCAACCGCAAGTAGTCTTTCCATTGCCCGGAGATACGAGACGAGTTTTACCCGTTTCTAGATCCATGATGTACATTTGATAAAAAGGATTTCCCGGATGACGTTCACTCTGAAAAATCATCTTTTTTCCGTCAGGACTAAAATAACCTTCACCAGCTTTGCTGCCAACAAAAGTTAAT
>JBKHVM010000114.1:0-4282 GCA_046570065.1 Bdellovibrionia bacterium | reverse complement strand
CATATATCCCAACGATTGAAGTAGAATGAGGTATATATAAATTTACTGATCGTCTCAATTTGAGACCAAAGGTGTTCGATGAGATTTTTTTTACGTTTGGCTTTCTTTTGCTATTTTATTTTTTACTCATATCAATAGTTATGCATGTACTAGTCCTGTTGGAGTAGAGGGGCAGCTCTTATGGAACTCAACTTCGTCACAGATTCAGTATTGTGATGGTTCGATTTGGCGAGGTGTTGACAATACCATTACAGGAACTGCGTGTGCACAAAGTGGGCAGATTGAGTATATTGACGACGAAATTCTCTATTGTAACGGAAGTAATTGGGTCAAGACTGCATCACCCACGGACTTTGCTTCGTGTTCTCCTGCGGATGCTGGTAGATTTTTTTATGATAATTCTGAAAAGGTATTTGGTTTTGTAATGGCTCTTATTTGAGAAAAATGACTTCATCGCATATCGAAGCAACTGGGGGCGTGATTACAGAGTACACTCTCTCGGGACGTCGCTATCGTGTGCATAGTTTTTTAAGTGGCACGGGTACATTTCAAGTAAAAAGTATTGGCGCCATCGGTCCTGGAATTGATTACCTTATTGTCGGTGGTGGCGGCGGCGGTGGTGGTCGCGGAGGTGGCGGTGGTGCCGGTGGATTTTTAGCTGGTACTTTTAATATCAATGTCCAAGACTATTCCATTGTTGTTGGAGCAGGTGGATCAGGCTGTACAGGAAATGGTGGCGCTGGTTGCTCTAGTGGGCCTTCAAAAGGCGGTGACTCTTCGGCTTTAGGATTTACGGCTGTGGGTGGCGGCCCTGGCGGAAATTACAATAAACTTGCCGGTGGTGCCGGTGGTTCAGGTGGTGGTGTCGGAGCGGGTAATAATTCAGGAGCATCAGCTGCATACGGGTCTGGAACTGCGGGGCAGGGAAATCGTGGTGGTGCTTGTACATCCGATTGTTACTGTGGTGGCGGCGGAGGTGGTGCCAATGCTGTCGGAGGAGATTCTGTTACCTTAGTCGGTGGTAATGGTGGAGCTGGTAAGAGTAATAGCATTCGCACTGGCGCAGCTGTCACTTATGCCGGAGGTGGTGGCGGTGGCTGTAATGCTGGCAACACAGCTGGTGCCGGCGGTGCTGGTGGTGGTGGTGCCGGAAGTGCTGGTGCAGCTGGTGCTAATGGTGTTGCCAACCGTGGTGGCGGTGGAGGAGCTTCGGGTTCTTCTGGTGGTATCTGGGCTAACTCCGGCAATGGCGGCTCAGGAATCGTTGTGATTCGTTATCCTCTAGATCCAGTAAGTTGTACTGGTACTCCTTGGGGCAGTGTGAATCACGGTTATACAAATACAGCTTACTCAACAACCACGCCGTCAACACAAACTTGCGAACAGGTAAGTGAAGTGCGTTCTTGTTATAACGGAGTGATGTCGGGTTCTTTCACTCAGACGACATGTAATAATCCTTGTAATTCAGGCCCTTTCACCAACATTCCTCATGGAGGAACAGTAACTGCTTATTCGGCAGCTACAGTGAGCGGAACAGCAACTTGTGCTTCAGTTTCTGAAGTTCGAACATGTAACAATGGTGTTCTCTCGGGAAGTTTTGCGAACGCAACATGCTCACACATTGCCATGGTTGCAACTGGTGGAACAATTTCTAATATTACAGTGAGTGGTAAGGCTTGGAGAGTGCACCGCTTTACAGGAAGTGGAACATTTAATGTAACTTCAGTCGGCACTATTGGTGGCAGCGTTGAGTATCTGGTCGTTGCTGGCGGTGGTGGCGGTGGTGGTGGTCTATCAACTGACGCGGGTAATGGTGGTGGCGGTGGAGCTGGTGGTGTTTTGCAAGGCTCGCTTTCAATTTCGGCATCAGGAAACTATACCGTTACAGTAGGCGGCGGTGGTGCAGGTGGAGGTGACACCCAAAAAGGTGGCACTGGTGGAAATAGTGTATTTCATACTGTGACAGCAGCAGGCGGTGGCGGTGGCGGACGCTATGGCACAAGTGGAAACGCTGGAGGCTCCGGTGGGGGCGGCGGTTCAACTGCTACTGCAGGTGGAGCAGGAACCGCAGGTCAAGGGTCCAATGGTGGTAATGGTGCTGGGCCTAACGTCGCAGAGGGCGTCTCTGGAGGTGGAGGCGGTGCTGGTGGTGCTGGTGGTAATGCAACAGGTGCATATGGCCCTTCCGGTAACGGTGGGTCTGGAATAACTTCGACGATAACTGGAGCTTCGGTAGTTTATGCTGCCGGTGGTGGTGGTGGAAGATTTTACGACACAGGTGGAGGATCTGGGGGCTCAGGTATCGGTGGTACTGGCGGTATAGCATACTCGCCTAAACGCTCTGCAACGGCTGGGGCTGCAAATACAGGTAGTGGCGGTGGTGGTGGTGCTGCATATGATGGCCGTAATGGTGGTGGTGCATTTAACTCTCCAGGCGGAGCCGGGGGTTCGGGAGTGGTGATTGTACGCTACCCGTTAGAACCTTAATTTTGCCGATCACACTGTGTTCCAAATTAGAGTTTAGTGATGACAGGGGCTTGGGTTAGGCGTTTAACTCTGGGCCCATGATTATCGAAAAACCAGAACTCACCGAAAAATTAGACCGTCCAGAAATCATTGCGAAGTCATGGGTTATTACCCTGTCTGGAAAAAGATTTAATATTATCAAGCCTGATCCTGAAAGCATCAATATCGAAGATATTGCATGTTCTTTGGCTCGTCAGGCACGTTTTAATGGTCATACACGCTTTTTTTATAGTGTGGGTCAGCACTCTTGTTTGGGAGCGCAGGTTTCTCCGACAAAAGACATTGCCATTCAAATGTTATTTCATGATGCCACCGAGGCTTATATTGGAGATTTAGTTTCGCCAGTGAAGGCTTTGTTGCCAGATTTTGAAATTATTGAGAGTCGCATTCAGTGGGCTATCTGTGAGAAGTTGGGAATTGAGTTTCCACTACCTAAAGTCGTGAAACAAATTGATAAAAGATTGTTGGCAACAGAAGTGCGTGATTTAATTACGAAGGATTTAGCGAGTTGGGGAATTGCAGCTGAAGAGGCTTATGATTTTCCGATTATTCCTTGGCCACCTGAGGTAACGGAAGCTCGCTTTCTTGAAATAGCAAAGAGTTTGGGAGTGGTTTCTCGAGCTTAGTTGCAAAATAAAGGGAGAGAAAATGCTTAAAGTAATCGTTTTTGTAGTTTTAGCTTTTCAAATGGCATGGGCAGATGAAGCGCTTATCGAAGTGACTGGAACTGCCGAAAAAAACTTAGAGGCGACTCACCTTAATCTGCAACTCGAAGTTTGGGGAAAGTCCACTTCGGCAAAACAAGCTCAAGCTTCAGCTGCACAACAGTTCAGAAGTTTAAAATCCCAAGTTGATCAGTTCAAAATCAAAAAAGAAGATTTTCAATCCCACCAGTATCAACTCAATCCAGAGTATAATTATCGCGGCAACGAGACACCACAAATTTCTGGTTACAGGGCTTCACAAAGCTTGATGATCACAATTCGTAAATTAGAGGATGTGGGTCCATTTATCGATGCAATTATCACGAGCAAAACAAACAACATGGGCGTCACGATTCAGGGCATGACTTGGGACTCAGACAAGCGTCGTGCAGCAGAGATGGCATTATTGGCAGATGCTGTTAAAGATGCGCGCATGCGTGCAGAAGAGTTAGCAAAATCCGCACAAGTAAAAATCAAACGTTTGTACAGACTCAGTGATAGCAAAACCACACAAATTTCTCCGATGCCAAGAATGAGTCTCATGAAATCAAGCAGTGCAGAAATGGCATCCACAGAAATCGCTCCAGGCCAAATCAAAGTCAGCACCGAAGTCACAGCTCAATACGAAATCAACCCGTAAATAAAAAACAAACACCACGAGCAAACTTCCAAGCGGCCCCACTCCCACACCACAGAGGGCCGCAGCACACCTTCCCAAATTACAGAGACTTCTCTGGCACTTTGCACTGAGCTTGGAGCCCTGGGTATCCCATTTGGAGCTTCCTACTTCTCTGCCGTGCAGAAGCAACACGGAGCGGAGTCTCCGAAACTTAGAGCCTTGGAGCTCAGAGATTAGAGCTCTCATTTGCGCGCACACACTCATCCATGAGGTTAAGACCGCCATCGCCATAAAGACCTTGTTAGGTTTGCAGGTGCAGGGGCTCCATGAAGTCCTCTGTGGCAGGGACATCCAGCAAGCGGATGCGTTCGCCCGTTAAGGGCGATGCTGGTTAACTCATGGATGAGTGCGTCCCAGCCACAGAGGGCTTCAT
>JBKHVM010000113.1:0-4622 GCA_046570065.1 Bdellovibrionia bacterium | reverse complement strand
ATTTGCTGCTTCTCATCGTAAATACAAAGTTCAAAAGTATAGAGCCGTTGGCACTAGCGCTTCTCGCGAAGCTAAAAACTCAAATGATCTTATCGCAGCCATCAAAAATCAAAGTGGTCTCCAGTTAGAAATTATTGATGGTGACGAAGAAGCTCGCCTGATCAATTTGGCCATAGCCAAAGAATTAGATCTCACCGGCAAAAAAACCATGGGGATTGATGTTGGTGGCGGCAGTGTCGAAATTACTTTTTCAGAAAGTGGAAAAATTCACAGCAGTGAGAGCTTTCCCGTGGGAACTGTCAGAGTTCTAGAGCAGCTCAAAAAAAGAAAGCTCAATGAAGATCAAGTAGAGATTATTTTTGGTGAAGTTTTGCCAGCAATCAGCCGACATGTTCACAGCTTCTCTGACTCTCAAAAGATTGATTTTGCAGTAGGGACTGGTGGAAATTTAGAGTGCTTGGGACGCCTAAAAGTGCAGCTACTCCATCGTACACCCAACACCTTTGTCACTTTAAGTGAACTCGGTCAAATTATATCGCAATTGCGAAAAATGACTTACAAACAGCGTATAGAAAAACTTGATCTGCGCCCCGACCGTGCAGATGTCATTGTGCCCGCAAGTCTTTTAGTGGAGTTAATTATGCGCCAAGCTGAAATTGAAAAGCTCGTAATACCCGCCGTCGGCTTGCGCGATGGATTACTTTGGTCTCTTCTTTAACAAAAGACGAGGTGAAGCAGCCCACTTCAAAATGGCCGTACCCGGCCGTAAATCTTCGCAACTTTCTATTTCTAAACAGATCATTCCACTTTTTCGCAAATCAATAAAAGATTCGCGCTGATTAGCCAGAAGATAACTTGCGAGCAACCCAAGCTGAGGTTCATGACCAATAACCAATATACTTTCGCTTCCTTTTGCCATCATCCTCAACCACTTGACAAAAGCTTCTGGTGGAGAAACAGGACTCAACTCAGTTGTTTGTAGTACCTTTTTTGCTGGCAAAATCTTCTCGGCTATTTCTCGAGTTTGCAAAGCACGCACGAGAGAGCTTGAAACTATTATATCAAATTGAGGATTAATATTCTTTAAATGCTGACAGATTGACTTGACTCTTTTTTTACCTTTTTCAGTAAGTTGACGCCGATGATCATCTTGGCCTGTTAACTGAAACTCAGCTCGATCTTGTGCAATTCCGTGACGTAACAAAATCAGTTCCAAAAAAATTCCCTTCTAGTTATTCTTGATCCTCAGTTGATCCAGACCTCATCTTTTGATTTTGCAAAATCAGCAGCTGCTGCACACCCACACCTTGTGAATTTTTAGAAATATAAGATCCATCTTTTTGCATATGCCAAGATTGCCTTTCATCATGGATATACATTTGCAAAATCTCCCAAAGTTTTTCTTTAAGTTGAGGGTCAAAAATTGGCACAACAGCTTCAACTCTTGCATGGAGATTTCGATACATCCAATCTGCAGAGCCAATATAAAAATCGCCCTCTTGTGGATTGTCTTTTCCATTTCTAAAATAAAAAACTCGCGAATGCTCTAAAAAACGACCAATTATACTCTTAACATGAATGCGCTCACTCAAGCCTTTAACTCCAGGACGAAGACAGCAAAATCCTCGAACTAACATTTGCACATCCACTCCTTTATGGGAGGCACGGTAAAGACTTGTTGAAATATCGTTTTCTTCCATATTATTACATTTGGCTATTATCAAACTTGGTTTACCAGCCTTGGCGTGATCAATTTCTCGCTCAATGAGTGCTTGAAATTTTTTAAACATGTTCACTGGAGCAATGAGCAGATTTTTATAGTCTGACTTAAGGGAGCGGCCAGTAAGGTAATGAAAAAATTCAACTACATCCTCGGTAATTTCTTCTTTGGCTGTTAGTAACCCCAAATCAGTATAAAACCGAGAAGTTGCAACATTGTAGTTGCCCGTTCCAATATGACAATAAGACTTGATTCCCTCAGGCTCTTGTCTCACCACCAAAGCAGTTTTGGCATGAGTCTTTAGCCCTACAACTCCATATACCACATGAACACCAGCATTCTCCAGCGCTTGTGCCCAAAAGATATTTCTCTCCTCGTCGAACCTTGCTTTAAGTTCAATTAGGCAGACAACCTGTTTGCCTAACTCGGCAGCTCGAATTAGAGACTTAATAAAAGGGCTGTTGTCACCAGTCCGATACAATGTCATTTTAATCGCCAATACTTTTGGATCATCGGCTGCGTGAGCAATAAACTTTTCTACTGTTCCAGCAAAGGACTCAAACGGATGGTGCAAGAGAAAGTCTTGATTTTTTATTGCTTGAAAAAATGTAACCGAATCTTCTCCGAGAGCCTGAGGCACGACAGAATGATGAGTTTCAAATTTGAGATCGCTCCGATCTAAATCATAGATATCATTTAAACTTGTATAGTCTAAATCGCCATCGTGCTGATAAATGTCTTCAGGAGCTAGCTCCAACTCTTCCATTAAAAACCCTAGCATCCAAGGATCTGGCTTCGGACCATGTTCAAGGCGCACTACTTCAGCAAAGCGACGCTGCCGTAATTCCTCTTCAATCATCTCCAAAAGATCTTCAGAATCTTCTTCGTCGCGGTCCGAGTCGGCATTGCGTGTTAAGCGAAATGCCATCATTTTTAATACTTTCATGTTTGGGAACAGCTCTGCAATGTTTGCTTTGATGAGTTCAATCAAAGAAAGAAAGCGCACTCCTGAGGGACCACTTTCGATTTTTATCCATTGTGGTAAGACTTTAGGGATCTTAACACGAGCAAAGAGTTTTTCTTCTGTAATGGGATGCTTCAGAGTCACCCCTAGCGAAGTTGAGAGATTTGATATAAAGGGAAAGGGATGTCCAGGATCAACTGATAAAGGGGTTAAAACAGGAAAGACATTCTTTTTGTAGTACTTCTTAACTTCAACTTTTTCATCAGCAGTTAACTGATCCCATTTCACTAAATAAATTTTTTTCTTTTCAAGTGCAGGAATGAGACTTTTTAGAAAGGCATCTGCTTGCCGCTTTATCATGGGCTCAACAAAAGCTCGGATAGAGTTCAATTGCTGCAAAGGAGTTTGCCCATCTCCAGATTTTGAATGCACTCCATACGCAACCTGTCGTTTGAGTCCTCCCACTCGCTTCATGAAGAACTCATCCATGTTGGAAGCTGAAATACTTAAGAACTTCACTCTCTCCAATAGTGGATTGCGCTCATCAAGTGCTTGTTGCAAAACACGATTGTTGAATTGTAACCAACCAATCTCTCGATTGGTAAATAGCTGAGCCGAGGATAACGGATGCTCTTTGACTTCTAACTTTTTCTGTTTCGCTTTTTTTCGTGTGGTTTTCTTTTCGGTCATGGGCTTGATCTCACTAAGTTTATAAATAACAATGTTATCATTACTCGCAGGAGCTGGCTATGAAGCAACCTTTAGAATGGACTAGATTAAAGTCGATCTTAACCAAAATAATAAGATCTCACCCTAACACTATTGTGGGTGCAGGTGATGATGCCTTTGTTTTTGCTCCATTTTCGGACAATCAAGTGTGGTGCCAAGATCTGATGGTGGAAGGTACTCACTTTAAAACAGAGTGGAGCAAACCAGAAGATATTGGTTTTAAAGCAATGGCGAGAAACCTCAGTGACTTTGCAGCCATGGGAGCTATTCCACAGCTAGCCCAAGTATCATTAGTTTTACCGCAAAAATATTCTGATACGTGGCTTGATTCTTTTTATACGGGCTTGCTAGAAGCTGCTGATGCGAGCCAAGTTGAAATTGTTGGTGGAGACCTTTCAACTGGCCCTGCCATCTTTATTGATGTTTCTGTATTAGGTAATACAGAAAGACCCTTAACGAGAGCACGCTCACAAGAAGGAGATTTAATTTTAGCGAGTGGTCCTCTTGGGCTTGGCAAAACCGGTCTACAAGTATTACAGCACAAACTTTCTCCAACAAAATTTGCCAACTCTCTCAAGCGCCAACTCCGTGGCCAAGCTCGTTTAGATCTAATTTCACAATTGCAAAAAAACGCACCCCTCATCCACGCCTGTATCGATACCAGTGACGATCTTGCATCTTCACTCTATCAACTCTTAAATCAAGATCAGTTGGGTGCAAAAATAGAAATCACAGACAGCTGGATTCACTCTGAAGTAAAAGAAATCTCAGAAAACCTAAATCAAAATATTATCGACTACCTCATTTACGGTGGCGAAGACTTTGAACTCCTCATCACCATTGCCCCAGAAGCAAAAGACTTCTTCCCAGAATGGATCGAAATTGGCAAAATCCAAAACGGCCCCTTCGAATACGTCAAAGACAACACCTCCCACAAAATCGACTTCACAAAAGCATGGGACCCCTTTTAAATTAGCAAGGCCCACTAGCTGCTTTTCAGGGGCTATACCCAGGAGCCACCTAGACCTCTACTCCCCCTTGCCTCCTGCAATGGCCAGCTCCCCAGGGTAGGGTCTTCATTTGCGCGCACATCCGCCAAGCTGGATGCGTTCGCCAATAAAACTTCCTCTTATACGGCAGGGCCCCGCCCTCATGAAGCCCTCTGTTGCAGGGACGCACTCATCCATGAGTTAACCAACATCGCCCTTT
>JBKHVM010000112.1:0-5008 GCA_046570065.1 Bdellovibrionia bacterium | reverse complement strand
ATGAGTTCGAGTTGGGATTGGGTTTTTTCGAGAAGTTTGATTCCGACTTCGTAACTGGCGGTGCGGTCAGATTCTGAATAGAAAACTTTTGTTGGGATTTTTGAGGGCGCACGGTCCTTAAGTTTGTCGTAAACCAAGTCACCAAGTTGAGCAATGCGACTGGCTGTCGCTACTGGGATTTCTTGTAAATACCATTGGGGTTTGACAGTCATTACTTTTAAATCGGGGAATCCCGTGTAGCGATAAATAGTTTCAACTTGAGGATTGAGAGTGATGAAGTCTAAGTTTTTTGCCAAGAACTCTAGTTGAGTGATTGCTGGTTTGTAGTAAGGAGAAATCAATTTTAGAGAGTGAATGTTTTTGGGTTCAAGGGAGCTTGCTAGATGCAATAACAGTGCGCCCGTCGAGAATCCCACAAGGTGGATTTCTGCATAGCAGTTTTGTAACCAAGTGAGGTGCCTTGTTGTTGTTGCAATCCAGTCCGCACTGTCAAAATGATTTGCGATACGCGCACTCGCGCCAAACCCTGGAATGATATCATTTAAGATTGCAGCGTTTTCTGCAAGAGCTTGCTTTTCGTAGATCATCATTTCCGCTGGCGTTCCCATAAAACCATGGAGAACATAATACACTTTTTGACTTTGAGGATTTAAAAATCTGGGGGCAACTTCTGAATTCCAGTTCTCAAAATCTGCATCCACATACTGATAATGTTGGCGCAGGCTTTGCCATGAGTGTCTGTACTTTTCAGTCAGTTGATGACGACACTCCGCTGGAGATGTCTTAGCAACAGAGGCTAACGAAAAAAACAAAACAATAGCACATACTGAGTGTCGCACAAGATTAATTGCCATAGGTGTTCTCAATATAGGAATGAATTTTTTCTGGAACTAGTTTTTTCCATTGAGGGTTTTTGTTAGTGATCATCTTCATGACATCAGCAGCTAGATAATATTCGCCGGCCTCATCACAACCTGAAATATCAACAATCTGTTGATTTGATAAAAAGTGTTTGTAGAGATGGCTGAGCTCAGGCTCTGGGAAAAAGCTCTTAGTGGTCAAACACATTTGAGGACTCTTGTGCGGGTAAATATAAAGAGTGGTGTTTTTATCTAGCAGCTTTCCTAAGCCTTCAAGCATTCCGCCAGCAAGAGAAGAGTAGTGATTTTCTGAGAAAAGTTTTTGTAAGTGGTTCGCTCCCACTACTAAAGCCATATATTCAGAATTGTATCTTCTTAAAAAGTTCTTGAGGCCATAAAATAAAAAGAAATTCGAAATCAGAACATGTTGATCCAGAGCCCACAATGCTTGCAGACGAGTCAAAAAGTCTTTTTCATTGATATGACCATCTGTTTGGAGGTTGTGCATTGTGAGTTCCATCATCGGTAAGATCTGATTTGTTTCAGTTCTGCCTTGATGGGCTAGGTCTGACTTCATATGCATTAGACTTTTATTTTGCACATCCATATGAGTCACAGTGACAGGTCTAAAAGTACCTCTTTGGATTAAAAGATTCTTTTTGTAGACAGCATCAGCAATATTTAGAATTTGTCCCTGCGGAGAAAAAAGCACTGCTTCTGCAAGGCCCCGACGTACTAACTCAAGATTCATCAGACGGTCATCATAATCTTTGAGAGCGGGGCCCTCAAAATGAATGACATCAATAACGATTTGATTTTCTTTAAGGCCTTCCACCAAATGATCCAAGAAGTGTTCTTTTTGATGTAAATGAAAATAAACTGTATGAATTAAGTTAAGCCCTAAGACGCCCAAGGCTTCTTGTTGCAACAAACGATAGTTGTCACGCATGCGAACGTGTAAGATCACATCATTGAAGGGGCCACCACATTCGGCTTGAAAGCGAACACCTAACCAGCCATGAGATTGTTTGCCACTTTGGGGAGAAGCGGTGGCTACAGTGTCAGCGAAAGCAAAAAATTTGGTTTTTTGTCCTCGTGACTGCTGCAAGCGAGAGACAAGTAAGTCGTACTCGTGGCTGAGCATTTTTTTGACTCGGCTTTCGCAAACATAGCGGCCATTTTCTTCTTTGCCGTAGATTTCATCGCTGACGATCATGTCATAGGCAGAAATTGTTTTGGCGATAGTCTGCGAAGCTTTACCAGCTAAAAAGAAAAAGCGGGCTACTTCTTGGCCAGCACCAATTTCGGCAAAGGCGCCATAGATGGCGGGATCTAAATTCAGATCTAGGGCTTTGCTAGTAGGAGTACGAATAAACTTTAAGCTATTGCCCACTTGAATTTCCTCCACTCTCTTTTGATGAGTCCACTTTAACCCAGCCGGTAATGGCAAGACCCATGGCTTTTTCTACAGGAATGTCGACTTGGGTGATGCGGCTCTTATCTACCAAAAGAGTAAAGCCTCCAAGTCCATAACTTAATGGAATGTAAACAGCGACTTTTTGTGTGGCATGTTTTTCGATGGCAGGCACATCTGCAAAAGTATCACGAGTGACCAAACCCATAGCACGAATTCCCGAGTCGTTTAGATCCACAAGGACCACGGTTTTAAGTGCCTGAGGACCACCACCTTTATTGAAGAGATTCATCAGATCTCGTAGAGGATTGTAGATGGCTTTAATAAAAGGCACTTTGGTGAGCTGACTCTCCAGTGCTTTAAAGACACCGCCAGTGATCAAGTTATTTAGCAACAAGCCCAGCAAAAAAATGATGAGAACAGTTAATAAAATTCCTAATCCTGGAATGTAGACGGGGAGTAAGTCTCTGAGGAATCGACCAAAGATATTGTCGACAATAGTGATGCCCGCGTAGACCAAATAGATGGTAAGAGCGATCGGTAGAAAAGTTACAAGTCCTTGCAAAAAAATGGATTGCAGTCGCTTCATTACAAAATCCTCATTTCTAAAATCTCAATTTGGCACAGTCATTACGATAACCAGAAATTTTCCTCGCGACAATGAGTATTCAGTATCAACTCAATACGATTTTACCTCTTAAATCAACTCGCCATTTAGCCGATAAAACACGAATAGCGAGGAGAATGTGATGTCGCTGACCAGAATAGTTTGCGCTGGAGCATTTTTGTTACTAGGGGCTAGTTTGCCAGCGCGGGCAGACTCAGTAGCCGTGGACGGCGAGTACATCATTAAATACAAAACCGGCAAGGGGTCGGTGCGGGCAGTCAACAGTAAGATTGCCGGCAAAGCGGTATTAAAGTCTTCATTTTCACGTATGGGGTTGTACCACATTAAGGCTCAAGAGGGAGTGCCCTCGCGCGTGATTGAAAGCCTTAAAGAGGATCCAGAAGTTGAATATTTGGAACCCAACTATATTTTAAGAAAAGCCTCAAGCACTGGTGAGCCGGTAAAAGCATTTAGTGATGCGCAAGTAGCTTCGGTGTCTTCTGCAGCTACCACCTATGTGCAATCCAATGCCCCCATTGAAATGGTGGAGTCTTGGGATATTTCTTCACCGCTAGCGCAAGCAGGAAAGATCATCGTGGCGGTAGTGGATACGGGGACAGATATTTCTCATCCTTACTTTGCCAACACCAATGTTGGAGCTCTATGGGTCAACCCTGATGAAGTACCGGGTAATGGTATCGACGATGATCAGAATGGATACGTCGACGATATTTACGGCTGGAACTTTGTGCGCAACAATGCTGCGGTCTCTGATGATGAGGGGCATGGAACGCATGTCGCAGGAATTGTGGCGGGTGCCGGTGGAAATATAATTCAGAGCAATCCAGATCCCTCAAAAATTCAAATCATGACCTTAAAATTTTTAGATTCTGCAGGAGCAGGATCAACAGCCAATGCCATCAAAGCTATTAACTATGCTGTCGCCAATGGTGCTAAAGTTATTAATAACTCGTGGGGTGGACCTAATTACAGTAGGGCACTTCATGATGCTATGACTTATGCTTATAACAGCAACATTGTTGTGGTGAGTGCTGCTGGTAATTACCGCAGTAATAACGATGCCACTCCTATTTATCCTGCAAACTACGATGTGCCGAGCAATATTTCGGTAGCAGCAACAGATGACTATGATTCATTGGCATCATTTTCAAATTATGGTGCGACGACTGTCACTATTGCTGCGCCAGGTTTTGAAATTGTCAGTACCTATCCACCAGCAAAGTACAACTCAAACTATATGTACATGAGTGGAACTTCTATGGCTTCGCCTTTAGTAGCTGGTATCGCAGCGATGATGAGACGAGAAAACCCAAGTCTTAGTGCGTATCAGGTCAAACAGTTATTAATTAACTCTGCAGATAATGTCAGTGGGCTCTCTAATCGTGTAGCAGGAAGTGGTCGAGTTAACGCTTTCAATGCTCTCCAGTTATCTAAAGTTTCAATTAACAACGCAAACTTAAGTATGCAACCAAGTTACTCACCATCGTATCTTTCGAGTCGTTCGGTGGCTTCAGAATCTAGTGGCAGCGGAGAAGCTGGGGGTGGCTGTGGTACGGTTTCAAGTTTGGGGGCCAGTGGCGGTCCTGCGGGTCCATCGCCAGGCTTAGTGTTGGTGTTGATGATTCCAGCTTTTGTTTGGGGCTTCTACCGTATGACTGATAAAGAAGGTAAGAGCCGCAGAAAGTTTGATCGCTTTAAGATGGATTCAAAAGTTGTGGTGAAATGTGGTGACCGCGAATTGATCGGTCAGCTCAACACAATTTCTCAAGGTGGTATCTCATTCAATGCAGATACAGCCCTTGAAAAAGGTGGTATCGTCACCATGCGCATTCAAAGTCCAGACGGCAACGAAATGATCGAAGTACAAGGTGCAATCGTGTGGTCAGAAAAAGATCGTTCCTATGGAGTGGCATTCCAAGAAGCTCGTCGTGGAGCTCTTGCCATGATCCAAGATTGGACCAAAGGTTTAGCTCGACAAAACTAAAAAAATTCCAAAATCAAGCGGAGCATCTCACACAAGATGCTCCGTAAAAAAGAAATCCCACTGCAGCACTAAAACTCCGGCTCCTCCAGCGCGAAGCTCAACTCCGAGTATTCCCGCCAGAG
>JBKHVM010000111.1:0-5112 GCA_046570065.1 Bdellovibrionia bacterium | reverse complement strand
CTTGCCGATGAGTTTGTTGTCAATTGAGTAGAGGTCATAACCCTGACGGGGAATTCCTTTATCCAAAGTCTTAAAGCCTACTAAAGTTTTTTGAATGCCTTTTTCTTTGGCAGCTAACATAGGTTGCTTGCCTATAAAGTCCTTTTTGGCAGGTTTAATAACCCAACCAAGGCTCGCCTCATAAGGATTCGTGGTGTCATCAATTTCGTGCCCATAAAGGGAGTACTTCATTTCAGTGCGCAATGTGTCGCGAGCTCCCAAGCCGATGGGCTGCACGCCCAAGTCAGCTCCTTTGCTAAGGAGGGCTTGCCACAGAGCTACGGTTCCATTACTTGCAATAAAGATTTCACCACCTTTTTCACCTGTGTAACCTGTAGTTGCAAAGATAAATTCATGTCCTAAAAACTCACCGCGCTTGAGCTGAAACGGTTTCATTTCAGAGACAGAGATATCTAAAACTCGGGCAATTAAATCCAAGGCTTTAGGTCCCTGAACTGCGATTTGCCCCCACTTTTGACTCTGATCTTCGAGGTTAGCGCCTTTATTATTTGCCTGAATCCAAGCGTAGTCTTTGTCTTTGTTGGCAGCATTAACACAGACGAGATAGTCTTCATTCTTTTTTAAGCAGTAAACAATAATGTCATCTACTAAGCCACCTTCGTGGTTAGGTAAAAGAGAGTACTGAGCTTCATTGTCATTGAGCTTGCTAACATCATTAGTTGTTAACCACTCCAAAGTGGCTAGAGCATTTGGACCGGTCACTCGAACTTCTCCCATGTGAGAGACATCAAATAGACCAACATTATTGCGAACATTATCATGTTCTTCACGGAGTCCTTTGTACTGAACTGGCATATACCAGCCAGCAAACTCTACCATGCGGGCGCCTAAATTTTCGTGTTCTGTGGCGAGAGGTGTTTTCTGCATGAATTCTCCTTGCTTCTGCATATAGCTAGCGGTTAGGTAAGGGGTCGTCAAATGGAATAAAAAAATGACCCCTCAAACCAAACTTTCAACACGATTAAAATTTGTTAGCGACCTCATTGATTTGCGCCATCCCCTCTGGGATGTGTGTTGTGATCATGGATATTTGGGGGAGTGGGCCCTCAGAAGTCAGTGTCCTGAAGTGCATTTTGTGGATGCAGTCCCGAGTATCATTCACAAGCTACAGAATCGATTAGCTCCTCATTTAAACAAAGTCCAAGGCAAGGCTCATTTTTACGCTCAACCTGGAGAAGATGTGGTGCAAAACTTAGTGGGAACCTTGGTTGTTTTAGGAGTTGGGCCTCACATTATTTTGCGAATTCTTGAAAAGGCACCTCGGTCTGGAAATACTTTTATCTTGGGGCCCCAGCGCAACCCTGAAAAAGTTGAAATTTGGCTCAAAAGTCATGGGATAGTCTATGAGATTTTTCAGGTGCAAGAGGGAGAGCGCGAACGGGTCATTATTAAAGCTCAAGCCTGAAAGGCCTAGCACGGTGCAAGTACTGCCTATAAAAATTTTAGAGAACTGTTAAGATTTGTTTCGCTCATGGACTTAGGAGGGGGCCAAGGGTACAAGTCTTCAAGAAATTGGGGAGGCCTCCGTGTTCAAAAAATCCGTATTTTTAACTGCAATTGCTTTGGCTCTAGGTTTGTCTGTGCAAGCAGATGCAACGATATCAACAGAATCTGTTTCAGTTGCTCAAAGCAAAGCCAACGAAAATACGATGACTCTTAAAGAAGCCATGGGGAATAAAAAGTTCACCGAGAATCAAGAAATTACAGACGAAAAGCTCAAAGCTGAAGAAGGTTCGCGCTCTAAATACTCCCTTAAGTTTAGTCTTTCTTATTATGGCCCTACAGTTTCTGAACCATTGGGTAAAGAACAACCAAACCCAAACAACATGCCTGGTGTTTATCTCACTTCTCTTGGGGGATCGATCAGCGGTCGTTATCGCATTGATCCGCAGACAGCTGTGAGTGTGGGGACTGGGATTAGTGCTCTCACTCCTTTTCATGGTGTTGAACGTTTTGATGTCCGCACTCCTTATATCTCTTACGATACTTCCGGCAGACTTGGCGAAGTGCAAATGAGAAACTCATTTGGTGGTTCTGTAACAACTATTCCAAATTACAAAGAGATTGGCCAAGTGGGTGGACTTAGTTATGACAACTCTTTGTTGTATGATTTAGGTTCATCTGGTGCTGCAATTGGTTTAGATACAGGTCTTAGCTATTTTATTTATAACAGAGATTATGAAAAATCAGACCGCAGAGCTTCGCGCTATCACGTTGGTCTTTATCCAAATGCAAAGTACAGATTCAATCGTACAATCAGTGTAAACACGTCAGTTGCAGTGGCCTATACTAATCCACGCTCACGTGATGATGTATTTGCCCTCGAGAATCTTAAGATTTCTCAACGTGTGGGCATGGGAGTTGCGTTTACTAAAGAAATTTATTTTACACCGTATTTAAATTTCTATCCAGAAGATGCAAAGTGGGAAACCACAACCTTAAATTTCTCTACAATTTTCTCATTACTTTAAGAAAATCGAGATTTTGTTTTTGCTTAAACTGATGATTGAGATGGGAGTTTTTGTGAAGAAATTAATCCTTGGAATTTCTATTTTATTTGCCTTAGTGCCTACTGCAGTTCTGGCTCAATCTGGTCCGTTTCTGGCAGCCGTGGTCGAAGTTGAGGGAAGCATTCAGGTTTGGATTAATCCAAAATCTTTTTGGCTAAAAAATGGTCATCTCACTGACTCTTATTCTGAAGAAGAAGCAGAATTAATTGAAGATATGGTTGATGCTGCCAATTTGTGTAATTTAATGGAATCAACTTACGAGCCATGTCGTTCTGGAACCTCTGTTAAAAGTGTTAAGCAGCGATTACTAGAAGTTGGGTTTATTTTAGACACAGATTTTCAGGATTGGGCTGAACAAGAGGCCTCAATTTTTTAGCAGTTATCTGCTTAAAATTCTCACTTCCTTAGCAACTTGTTGAATTTCATTTGGCAAGTCATAGAGATCGCCACGATAGAGTTCAGGGTGGACTCCGTGTTTGTGCATCCAAGACAAAAATTCTCTTTGTGAAGATCGGCACATCAGTTGTCGGTCTTTGCCTTTTTCGCGAAGCAAATCTCCAACAAGCCGAACAGACTCACTTTTCAGAGCTGGAGCTTTTTGTTTGGACGCGACGAGATAGCTAGTCGTAAGAGTATTGTTTTTCATGGGTAAGTGCTGTTCGACTTCCCGAAACCAATCAGGAGCATTTACGGCAAAACGGTCATGGCACCAATCTGTTTTAGATTGAGTTAAGAGAGGGCAAGACTGATGGTGGGTGCAGGGACTCCAAATGGAATAATTCTTGTCGATCAATTTTTGACGCCAAGCCTGTAAGCGTCGACCATCACTTTGAGTAGCGGGCTCTAGGATAAAGACATTATTAAAATTAAAAACCCAAGAGGGGAGTTCTGACATTTCAGTTAGAGAATATGAGCAGACCAGGGTGTCAGAGTCAAAATTTTGAGGAATCTCTGGAGAAGAAGAAAAGGTTCCCAAGTGAGTGAGTATCTTGAGGGGCTCTATGGCCATTTCCACTAAGTGAGTTTTTACTTGCGGAAAATGAGTGCGAAAGGTCCTTGAAGCAGAAGCGAGTCCAGATCCCCAGTCTAAAACAGAGTTAACCACAAGCTTTTTGAGGCGCCCTTGATCTTTTGCAAACAAGCGATGCATGCGAAGTGCATTGAGTGGGGAAAAATAATACACATAAGCAATCTGAGTTGCGCGCAGATTCCAAGGTGTTTTAGCAGAAGGGTTTTCAATAAAAAAATCAGAAGTTGCTAGAATAGCATCAGCAATTTTGAGCTGGTCTGCTTTGTTGTAAAGATTCAGGCCCCATTCTTGGGACATACGATCAATGAGCTTTATATCTTCGGGTAAAAAATCAAAACTTTGCATTTAACCAACAAGTTCCACGACATCAAGAGGTGTTATACGTTTGAGACAATCAAAATCAGCACAGCTAGAGCCAAGACATTTAAATTGAGCAGGGCAATTGACTCGTGGAACGAGCACTTGGGCTTGGGGGCCGCGATGAGCCCAGCGAGTGGGATGTTGCACCCGAATTGGTGGGTAGATGCCAATGGTTTTGATGCCCAAGGAAGCTGCGAGATGGGCGACTCCTGTGGATGGAGCCACGCAAGCTTTAGCCGTAGACAATATTTGCAGCAACTCCATAGTCGAAAGTTTATTTTGCAAAATGAGAACTCGAGGTTCTTGAGCAAAATGCAATTTGATGGGAGCGAGATACTCTTCATCGGCAGGAGTTCCGGTGAGCACAACAACGTATTTGTTTTTAAGTTCAGTGATAAGAGCAATGTAATTCTCGGTGGACCAATTGCGAGCCGATCCCGCCATTCCAGCGTGAACGACAACATAGTTTTGTGCGGACAAAGAAAATTTCTCCAACAAAGAACTAGAGGAGCTCACCTTTAAGCGCAAAAAAGGAGTTTGTTGTTGGGGCAAGTTCAGAGCGTGGCAGATGAGATCACGGTTGTAATCAGCTTCGTGTTGAACAGATTCAGAGCGTTTTTGTCGAAGGCCTTTATTTAAAAACAAAAACGAGTGCCACTTAGATAAAACGCCGGAGCGTAATGGAATGCCCGCGCGCCAACATTCAAAATGAATCCACCATGGTGCTTGAAAAGAAACAACAGCATCAAAGCGATGTTGTTGTAAAAACTCACGAAATATTTTAGCAGCCTCCGAAGCATTATTTTTATCTAACTCAATAAACTGACGAAGAGGCTCAGCATGATGGGGCACAAAAGAAAGTCCTTTCTGAATACACCAAAAAATCTCATAATTTTCATTAAGAGCTCGTCCCTGTGAATCCACAACTTGGTCAACACACATAGTGCTAACCAAATCCCCAATCTTATCTAAACGAATCAACAAAAGTTTCTGTGCCACAATAAAAACCTATCATTAAATTCAAAAATTGAGCACACCAATCTCAAATAAAAATAATCACACACACCAAGCGATACCCACAAAGCCCCGTTTTTTTATTCTCAGCTACTCCCGCCCACCGCACAGGGCTCCACCTGCACAGACCGCTTCCGA
>JBKHVM010000110.1:0-5877 GCA_046570065.1 Bdellovibrionia bacterium | reverse complement strand
ATGAGCTAGCCAGCATCGCCCTATCGGGCGAACACCTCCGGTTTGCTGGATGTCCCTGCAGCAGAGGGCCTTAAGGGGGGAGCCCCTGCAAATAAAACTTCTTGATCATGACGATGTTGGTTAGCTCATGGATGAGCGCGTCCCAGCAATAGAGGTCTTTATCTCTGGAGAGGGGAACCCATTTGGGAGTGGAGCCCAGGTTAGAACTCTGTGCTTCCCAGTGGGAGCTTCTTCGGAACTTTCTGGGGGCTGCACTCCTGCGCTGTAGCGGTATAGGGCGGTCTCCTTTGCCGGTGACGTAGCGGGGCAGCCTGGTATGGGGCTGTGGGAGGAGTTAAATTAAAGCTAAATGTGAATGATTTTTTTCTTGTGCGAGCAGTGCGCCATTGGGTTTTGTCATCGACATAAGCTTTTGTTTTGGTATGGTTTTGGACATGAAAAAATTAGTTTTATTTTTAATTGTTTTTACGTTGGTGTTAGTGGTTCAAACAGATGCTTTTGCTCGTACTAAAGTTGCGAGTGGTTCAGTTGAAGAGTTGCAAATTTTGTGTATGACAGAGTTTCCAACAACATCCTTTATTGGCTTTCCAGAGGGTAATGTTGTTAAGATGAGAATGTCGAATGCAAATGGCGTCGCTTATATGCCGATTGCAAGTCATATTGTGACTTCTGCTGATATTCCTTACCTGCAAAAGAGAGCTGAACTTGCTAAAGAGTTTGGCTCTAGTCTGGATTTTGATATTGAAATGAGTAAATGTGAAATCTACTCTGATGGGACTTTAAGTTGTGGTGGTGGCGCAAAAATGAAGGGTGCCGCTGGAGGCGAAATTCAGTTTGTTTCTCTAGGAACTTCAAAAACTACTACAAAATTGATGGACTATGTTTTCGAAGAAGTAAAAGTTTCTGCTTATTTCAAAGTTAACGGACAAGATTTTGATGTGACCATGAAATACTCCAATACGGAGTGTGGCTTTAGCACCAAAGAAAAATCACTTTTAAAGAAATAGTATCAACTTCAGTTTGCAAAACTATAGAATAAAAAAAGAGCCTTTCGGCTCTTTTTTATTTTTGGTCTTTGTCGGAGTGATAATACTTTTTTATTATCTACGGCAAAGAGGACTTCTTAAGATACTGATAGAAGTTTCGTTTGCTGATACCTGTGCCAACAATTCGATGCTCGCATAAACATCGTTAGCTGGAGTTAACACAGCTAAAGTCGTAAAGTATTTATCTACTGTTTGACCGTCCACATCTTCGCTGTTTACTAAGGTTCTAGATTCAACCACCAGCAAACCTGCAACATTGCATTTTTCAGCAACGATGGCTGTCATTTTATTTTTAAGCTCAGCAGATAGTGGAGTGTTATTAGAAAAACTGATAGCGTTGGCGATGCCACTTGCTAGTAATACACCAGTGATAATTAAGGCTCTTAGCATTTTGCCTCCCTTTTTGTTAGAAGCTAACATGATTCTCGAATACTTTCACAAGATCTTTTGAGCTCTTTTTTAATTGTAATGAAGAAAAGGCAGATTTTTCAGGTGTGACTAGGCATTTGACATTGCCAGACCCACTTTGGCGCTATAAATTCGGGAATTCAGATAATTTTGGATGGGACTTTATGGAAGCTCTAATTAATTCGTTTTTGTTAGTCTTTGTCAGCGAGATGGGGGATAAAACCCAACTTCTTGCCCTCGTTTTAGCAGCAAAATTTAAACGCCCTTTGCCAATCTTGGCAGGTATATTGGTTGCCACAATTTTAAACCATGCGTTGGCGAGCTATTTGGGTCACTATATCACCCAGTTTTTAAGCCCTGACATTTTAAAATGGATTCTAGCCGGAACTTTTGTTGGTTTTGGTTTGTGGATGTTAATCCCTGATAAAGATGATGGTTTCGAAGGGCCCACTAAGTGGGGACCATTTTTAACAACAACTGTTGTGTTTTTCTTAGCAGAAATGGGAGATAAAACACAATTAGCCACTGTCGCTCTCGGAGCAAAGTACGCGGCCCCCTTTATGGTAACTTTGGGTACTACTTTAGGCATGATGGGAGCAGATGGGTTAGCTGTGTTGTTTGGCCATCGTTTCACAGAAAAAATACCGATGAAACTCGTTCATAAGATTGCGAGCTTTATTTTTATTGCTTTTGGTATTGCTATTGCCATAGGCTATTTAGAATAGAACCTCAGCTGGGTCCTGGCTGTAGTAATTATGAAGGAGATAATAGTGCTAAACAAAATAATTCAACTTTCTGTGATTGGCATATTTTCTCTTTTGTTTGTTACAACCACTCAAGCGCAACCATTTTTTGAACTGAATGATGTTAGTATCTTATTTCCAATTCCAGAAAAGTTAGATCAAGAAGGTCTGCTCAAAGCCCAAGATTTTCTTCCGCTGCCGCTCGTAAAAAAGTTCCCTCGTTTTTTAATGCAATACAAGCAAGATGATACCTTTGAGGCGATGAGGGCTGTTTCGCTCCGCTTGGATCCTCACACTTACCATCTACGAACAGTGTGGCAACCTCTGATGAAGGGGCCGCAAGGTAAAGTACGAGCTATGGATGTGGCTTTTCATAGCTTTCATCAGCTTTCTGAGTTGGAGTTCAAGCAGTTGATTGTGGGTTTGCGTTTGTGGAAGAATCAACATGCACCAAATATTCAGGGGCTACCTCTACAGATTCATCCTGCAATGATTAATGCTTTTTCAGAGAACGTGGCGGCACCTCGTGATCATCAAGCGCTGTCGGCACTGTTACAAACAGTCATTCCTTATATGCAAAACCAAAAACTCATAAAACTTACCGCAATGGTTTTGCGAGGCGCTGATGACATGTGGGCCTTTATGGGAGTGAAAGTAATAGATGCCTCAAAAGGTCTTGTGGAACCTCTTATTGTGGCTCGCACTCCACAGATGCAAGCTCAATCTTTTATAAACTCGGCAGTGCCTTTTGATTCTTATGAGATGGCGCAAGTTTCTGGAGTAGCTAGCACTGAACCGTTTAACTTGTTAAATTTGATCTCTAAAGTTTCTGGGCAAAGACCTCTAACAGAGAGTGAGATCAGAGACTCACTAAAAACCACTTATCAGCTTGAGAACCCCAAATTATTTAAAGAAGATGATATGGATTGCGTGCACTGTCATATTTCTCAAGGGGCTCAAGCTTATCTGAAAAATAACTTTGCTCAAGAAATTAAAGATCAGATCTTTACGAATGAATACCAAAATAAGAAGTATAATTTGCAGAACATGAGTCGAGACAAGTTTAACACTCGTCAGATCAGAGGCTTTGGTTATTTTGAAGATGGTCCAGCGATATCGCAACGAGTGATTCATGATTCTGCAGAGGCGGCAGATTATATCAATCAGTTTTTTAAGTAAGGATTTTCTCCTTTAAGTGCTTCTAAAAATGCATGGATCTCTTCAGTTTGTTGAGAGCTAAGCTGTGTATTGAGTTGTAAAATTCCCATCCAACGAATTGCCGTTTTAAGATCTTCGGCAGAGCCATCATGAAAATAAGGTTTAGTCTCTGTAACATTTCTCAAAGAAGGAATTTTAAATACGTTGCGATCACTTTCATTGCCAGTAACAGCAAAACGACCTGGGTCTTGTACTTTGGAGCCAGTCACTTGCCAGTAATCTTGTGTGATACCAAAGCGCTGCAGGGATTTGCCACCAACAGCTGGACCATTGTGACATGAGACGCAGCCAACATTCATAAAGGTTTGCATACCTCTTAATTGCGAAGCTGTTAGCGCTTTGATGTCGCCTTCCAGGAAGCGATCAAAGGCCGAGGGAGTGATGAGAGACTCTTGAAACATAACTAGTGCTCTCGCCGCATTGGCAATGTTTAGAGGCTTTTTTTCTAAGGGAAAGGATTGTTGAAAATCTTTTTCATAACCAATACTCCTCAGGTGAGCTTCTGCAGCTTTTTCGCTCTGATGCGCAAAGGTTTCGGGGCTAGTAAAGGCTTGAACTGCTTGATCTAACATATCCTTGCGATCACCACGCCAGTGAGTGACATGTTGAAATTTTAAATTCAGATTAGACTGTGTGTTCCGAGGATTCACGACGCCATGGGCCCCTTGGTGCTGAGAGATGGGGGCAGTTCCATAATTTTGAGGAGTGTGGCAAGTTGCACATGAGACTTTTAAATCAGCGGAGAGGCGAGGGTCAAAAAAGAGTTTCTGACCGAGTGCTAGTTGTTCGGAACTCATTTGATCAGGCAAAGTTGAAGAGTGTTTAATAATACCAAAGGCATCTTGTGCGCGACGGAGTAGATTTTTTGGATTTTGCCCCTGTGCTGCAAAAGTAAAAATAAAAACCAGAGAAAAGATTAAATGAGGTAAGAGATTTTGTTTCTGCAATTAATATCCTTTCTCTTGTCAGTGATTAACCAGTCTCTTCTAATATTTAAAATCATCGAAGCAAATAAATTGAAATCTTGACAGGAATTCCTTTGTAAAATGTTATGATATAACTATGTCAAAACAGCGAATTATTTTTTTTAGTTTATTCTTCTTTATTTCGATTGCCCAAGCAAAAAATGTTATTTTTTTTCATCCGGATGGAAACTCCTTAAGTCATTGGGCCTTGTATAGAATCGTGACTGTAGGGCCAGATGGTAATTCTCCTTGGGACATGTTGTCCTCACAAGGCCTATATCGAAGTCATCTTTTAAACCAAATTTCTGCTACTTCTAATGCGGGAGCAACTATTCATGCCTATGGAGTCAAAGCTGAGTCCGAAGCTTTTGGGTTAAATCAGCAACAGAAAATCAAGAGTGCTTCCGGTTTTGCAGGAAGTATTTTGCATGAAGCTCTTAAGAGCGGTAAAAGTGTCGCGCTCGTTCAGACGGGGCATTTAGCAGAGCCGGGAACTGCAGCTTTTGTTGCTCAAGTGTCTCAGAGAAAAAACTATGAAGAAATTGTTGAGCAAGTCATACGGTCGGGCGTGCAAGTGATTATGGGAGGGGGAGAGAAATTTCTTATTCCCAAAGGCGTGCAGGGACGCCATGGTTTGGGCCAACGTGAGGATCAGAAAAATTTGATCAGCATAGCGCATGAGTTAGGTTATACCGTGCTTTATACAAAGGATGAACTTGCAGAGCTGCTAAAGAACTCAAAAAAAGTTAGCAAATTGTTAGGAGTATTTGCTGAGGACAACACATACAACGACTTACCACTAGAAGAACTAAAAAATAAAAAACTGGAACTTTACAATACCTCGGCACCAACAGTAGCTGAAATGAGTGAGCTGGCCCTTAAGATTCTTTCGCAAAACAAGAAAGGTTATTTAGCGATTGTTGAAGAAGAGGGTACTGATAATTTTTCAAATTATCAAAATACCCCAGGGGTGATTGAAGCAGGCAAAAGATCTTTAGCTGCAGTTCAGTTTTTTCAGTCCGTGCTCAAAAAAGAAAAAGAGACAACTTTGATTGTTGCCTCTGATAGCAATGCCGGTAGCCCCTCCATTGTCCGTGCTAAAAGTAGGGACGAGGAGACTTTGGAAGCTCAAGCAGACAGTCGAGGGCAGAAGTTTTTATTTAAAGTAAAGTGGGCAGGTAAGGATGATTTTTATGGAGGAGAAGTGATTAAAGCTGATGGTTGTGGAAAAAATCTGCTCGGTAAACAGATTGATAATACCGAAGTCTTCAAAATAATTCATCAGTCGCTATTTAAGACACCTTGTCAAAAATAAAATTTAGATTTTTTATTAGAGAGCATCACAAAGTATTGTTTTTTTAGGAGCTAAATATTTCTTTGATACTTAAAAGTATGATCTATTTGCCAAAAATTGTCTGAGCAATATTGTTGCTCTCAAAGTGCACAAGATGACCTGTTTTTGGGACTTCGATTAGGTCTAAGTCTACAAAGTTCTTC
>JBKHVM010000109.1:0-5899 GCA_046570065.1 Bdellovibrionia bacterium | reverse complement strand
TCCTTTCTAAATTGGTGTGTGGTAACAACATTCTAGACAGAATTTCTGGCTCGTGCTCTTTGATTTATGACTCGGCGTCTCCCACTCTTAAGGGTGAAGATCCCAATTTTCTCGCTTCAAAAAATCAGCAAAAATCTAAGTATAAGTAACTCCGTAGAACCTGCTTCCGCAGGCTTAGACGAGCTATTTCCCGTTCTGGGGACTGCAAGGGACACTGGGGGACCCAAGTTGGCTGCCACTGGCTACCACTTGGCTGCCACTTTTCCCGAGCCCAACAAAGCACCTCATCAAATTAACCATCTCAAGCCTGAGATTAGTAAGGGACAGCGCCCGCCCTGTAACTTGCTGGTTTTTCTGGTTTACCGTGGCCTCGCTTGCTCTTTATCGCTGCTGACCACCCGCCCTCAACGAGTGATGGCAGGTGGTCAGCAGCAGAGCTGTGCATCGGCTACTAAAACCAAAGGCAACAACTTACAGGGCGGGCTTATTTTTCATTTTTTAAGGAGGATGAAATGCAATTAGCACTGATGAGGGAGTTATCTTTTATACCAGAAAGAAAGGTCACTTCAAAAAACGTCGTACTAACTTCTAGGGATCTAGAAGTTATCGAATTCATTATCGACATGAAATTTGTGTCGATTGAAGATGTATTTCAGAAATTTTTCAAAGTTACCTTAAGTGCAGAAAGTGCGAAGAGTGATTTGTGGGCTAGAAAAAGACTTTTGCAACTTGAACAGGGTAAGTTTTTAAAAGCTCATAAGGTGCAAACTGAAAAGCTCACTTACTACACGGCAACCTTCAAAGGTTACTACGCTCTGACGAATGTTTACCCTGAGAAAGCCTTTACAAAACCTGTGGGCGGATTCGATCACAGAACATTCGCTCACGACAAGCTTGTTCTAAAATGCCGTTTGGATCTTGAGGAAAGACTGAAAGTCACCAACTGGATTTCAGATCGAAAACTGAAATCATCGCCAGAGTTATCTGGCGGACTTTCATCAATTCACATTCCCGATGCGATTTATTTAACTCCGCCAGGCCAAAGAGTTGCCTTCGAGCTTGAAATAGCTCGAAAGAGTAAATCCAGATATGCAGACAAGATCAAAAAATATGTGCAAGTCATGCGATCCATTGATGCGAACAAAAAGAAATTCGACGTGGTTCAGATCGTCTGCACACAGGAACCTGTTTTTGATCTGTTAGCTAAAGAAACAAAAATCTATGGGTCACTTTTTAAAATTCAAACAATGAATCAATTTATTGCCGAGCTGGCTGGAGGTCGCACCGCAGGTGCACAAGGAGATCGCAATGTTTAATCAAAATAAGAAAAAAGAATATGTAACTTTAGGAAAAGTCTCAGGATCACTTTGGCGAAAAGAAGAATTATCTGAAGGCCAACTGAATCACCACGTCCATGTTGTTGGGGCATCTGGATATGGGAAGACAGTTTTACTTTCTCACATCATCAAACAGCGCATCCAGCAAGGTAAGGGGTTACTTTTCATTGATCTAAAGGCTGATAAGGAAACGCTGTTCAATTTCTCAAAGCACGTGGCAGAGGCTGATCGCCTTGAAGATCTAATGATTTTTTCGCTGACTGAAAAAGATATGTCTTTACCATATAACTTGGTACTTGATGGCACTGCAACGCAACTGCGTGACCGAATCATGATGTCCCTTGAATGGTCTGAAGAGTTTTACAAAAACCAATCGGCAAGTTTTCTTTTAAAACTCTTGATTGGGCTTTGCTGGCTTCGTGACAATCAAAAGTACGAGTTTCACATAGGTACGATTTTAGACTGCGTGAATTCACCGGAACGGATCGAAGAGTTGGCTGCCTCAGTGCCAGAAAACCAACTCAAGATTAAGTCCGTATTAGAAGACTGTTATTCATTTTTAAATTCCGCAGACAACTTTAAATCCCTTCAAGGGTTACGGACTCAGCTTGAAAGCATTGTGCTTTCAGATTTTGGGGATTTGGTGGCTACCAATAACCCAGGTATCAATCTATTTGAGGCAGCTACCACTGGGAAAATCATTTTTATCTTTCTTGATACCAGAAGGTATTCTGAAACTGCCAAAGTGATTGGAAGATTGATTCTGCAAGATCTAAAATCCGTCAGCGCAAGAGTTGACGCTGAAATTTCAAAGGCAGACCGCAGACACTTTAGTGTCATCATTGATGAATTCGCAGATTTAGCCCAAGAAGACTTCATTAGTTTTCTAGACCGAGCAAGAAGTGCATCGATGTCGATAGTCGTAGCTCACCAAGAAATCTGCGACCTTGAACGCATCAGCCCTGAATTTGCAGGCAGACTTATGGGGAACACTTCTACGTTGTATGCCTTCTTACAGAAGCGTCCCGAAAGTGCAGAGATGATCTGCGGAATGGCCGGAACTCGGAAAGCTTGGAAAGAAACAGTTCAATCTGAAAAGTTCTTCGGGGTTGATATTGCCACTGGTGGCAAGTCACTTCGTGAGGTTGAAGAGTTTAATATTCACCCCAATACTGTGAAATCTTTGCGAGTTGGAAAATGTGTTTGCATTAAGAAGTATCCTCAATCCAGAGCTTATTTGGTGGATGTGAGTCCTGCTTAATATAATTGAAATAAGTAAAGAATAAGGACAAAATAAATCTATGATTGAGAATGAGTTATTTAAATATCGAGCGTGGGACAAGTTTGCAAAAGACATCTTGGAAAGTGGGCGACTTTGGATATCAAGTATTGAAAAACTAAATGACCCTTTTGAGGCGACTATGATGTCCTCAAATGAGGATGATACGGATCGAATCGAAGAGCTTGAGAAATATATGAAAATTAGGGATAAATTCGGTATCATTTCATTGTCCAAAACCGCAAACCAGCTTTTATTATGGAGCCATTACGGTGACGCTCACAAAGGTGTCTGTATAGGATTTTCTGGTCTCAGTAAGAATACTAGTTATTCAGAGATTAAATACATCACGCGTCAACCTCTTTCACATAAACAACCTTTCGAAATTTTGAAATTTAAATCCTCTCACTGGCGTTATGAGCAAGAAGGTCGACTGATTTTCAATAACAAAAAAAATAAACACATAAATCTAACTGAATTAAATTCGATTATTTCATCTGTTACTTTGGGCCTTAATATAGATCATACTCATGCTATAAAGATCCACTCTATATGCTCCGAAAAAAATATCCCGGTTTACTACTGCATGAAAGATAAGATGTATCGCATTCGACGCCTTAAAATGGACCACGATGGACTTAAGAGATTTCACAAAATAGGCGCACTCAAGAGTATCGTAGAGAAATATAGCTAAATGGGAAATTTTAAAAAGAACTTTGCAAAATGGAAAACGGAAACTGGCGAGCATGGCCCAAGAGCCATGACTCGTTTCGTGATTATGCAATTTGTTGAGGGGCTTCAAGCTGTAGCCCCTGATAGATACATTTTCAAAGGTGGAAATTTACTTTGGCATTACATCAAAACACCAAGATCCACTGTTGATGTCGATTTTGCTACGGATGTTGAGCTTGAAATCGAACAAGTTTTAAAAGACTTTGCCAGTGTTCAAACGGATGGCTGTAAGTTCATGGTTAAAACCCATAATGCGGTTGAATCAGAAGAAAAGTCAGGGCTTGCGGTTCAAATGGAATTCATCACAGAAGAAGGATCAACAAATCCCTTTGGAATCGATGTTGTCTTTGCCGTTAAGACTCACAGTAAAAGAATAAAACTGGCGAATACGCAGGTAACTGCTGCAAGTCTTGAAAATATCATCGTTGATAAGGTGGCAGCCTGCCATCGCTTTGCTGGTGGTAATACAAGGATGAAGGATTTTGACGATCTTTACAGGATTGCGAAGGCTAATCAAAAGGTCGATGCTAAGTTGATCCAGAAACTTGCTAATGAGCGAGACATTGAGCTTTCGCTTGATCCCAAGTGGATCAATAAGCAGATGAAAGAGGCTTGGGCTGAATACACCCAGAAGAAGGTCTATAAAGACGCCTCGGATCTACCCAAAGACATATCCCAACTTATTGATACCACTAATGAATACCTATCTAATGTTACTAAACTTGCTAAATAGTATATTTTTAGCTAAAATAGTAACATGAAGAAAAAAGCCAAAAACATAAAGCTTACATCAGGGGTCTATAAGCACGCAGAACTAGAGAAAATCTTTGGCTCTAAAATGGCCGTTAAGCGTGCTTTGGAAGCAGGTAAGATCGAGAAAATTTCGAGGGCGTTTTACGCCACTCCTGACGTTCCATCAAATCAGGCTTTTTATTCAGTCATCAAAAAATTCTATGTGGGAGCTTTGATTTCAAAAAGGACTCTGCTTTATCATTATAAGCTCACTACAGATCAACCATCTGCAATCGATATTGATGTCGATACAGATTCAAAGCTTCGCAACAGCACCGATCTTATCAGCGTTTACCGCACCAATAAAATCTTAAGCACGACATCTATAGAAATCAACTCAGTGAAGCTCAAAGGTTACACTGTCGAGCGAGCCTTGTTTGAAGTTCTTCATTTTGAAAAGAAACCTGGACAGCTTACTTCAGAAGTCTTTCACAATTATTTAGCCAACCACAAGTATGAACCTGCCACCATTCACAAGATTGCTCAAAAATTCGGTAAGCGCGGGCTTGAGCTTGCAAGCCTTATCCAAGTATTAGCAGGTAATAAGTTTCGCAAAGCAAATTAGGTTTTAATTTTTAAAGCAATATAATCATTTTTTCTCCCTGACCAGTCACTTTTTGAATTTGCCTTATCCGTATTTCGGTCAAATAGTTGCGCCAGACTCGGCCTATGGCCTCTGAAGGTCTGGCACACCTATTGCCCCTGCGGGCTCAATGCGGGCCAAATTCAAACGCTCCTTTCTTTTTGTCTTTGCCCCTTCACGCATTGTGAAAGGGGCACAAAGCCCAAAAGATACAAGGAGGAAAAATGAAATCTGAAATTCAAGAAAAATTAGAACAACTTGCTTATGAGCGAACAACACCATTTTGCTATGGCTGTTACGTTGATGCACCAACTGGTGTCTGCCCAGAATGCCACAGCGATGATCTTATGAGATATCTTGTTGGTGTTGGCGTTGAATGGGGTACATCTTGGGTTATCAAACACATCCTTGAAGACGAACTCACTGCCGTTGACGCTGATGAAGTTTTTGAAGAATCAATGCGCCAATGCTATCCCGAAGAGACAACAGTTGGCTGGATGTCTTTTGATACTGTGGATCTTATGAAGTCTCAAGACCCAATCTCTTGGAGAATCGCTCGTGATGAGTACTTCTATAATCTTGAATCTGACGAGGAGATGATATCATTTGATGGCGGCCTGAATTACTACTGGTTTCGCGATGTAGAAGAATTGCTGGGTTGATCCAGCAATTACAACCTAAGTTATGTCTCAACAGGAATATGCGATGACATCTCAAATAAAAGTATTTCATCCTCTTGGTTTTCTGTCATTTCTTCGATTATATCTCTATTTATCTTTATCTGGTTTTTGCTTGGAGTTATTTCAATTTTCGACCTGTATTTTTTTAAAATAAGACCTGACAAAGAAGAGCTAATGCCATTTTTTATAAGTAGTATTTTTTCTTCATCCGAAGTTCCATATTTGATCTCAGAAAAGGTCACGTCGGAGATTAAAGCCATATCATGAAGTACCTCAATGTACTTTAATAATGTCCGCTTCTGAGAACTGAATATACTTCTTCTCGAATGGTTCACCCATTTGACGTAAATCCATAAATAGAACTTCACCTTCACGATCACGGTAATTTCGCTTTTCTTCCCCAATTGTTTTACTTTGAGTGTCGGATTTCACCAACTTTGACCACCCAAATTTCACCGATTTGACCACCCCGATTTCAGGGTTTGACCAGGTCAAT
>JBKHVM010000108.1:0-6071 GCA_046570065.1 Bdellovibrionia bacterium | reverse complement strand
CAGAGGGAGTTGAGCGGCTCAGCCTCGGGCCTTTGTCTGGTGTGGAGTTGCTACGCCAAGGTTTCCTTTATGGGCTGTGTGCGAGCGGAGCGCCGAGGCATCTGCTGGAGGGCTTTAATTTTTTTGTTGGGTGTTAGTTTTTAGAGTTTGCGCTGAGCTCGATTGAGAACGTTGATGATTTGTGTTGAGACGTCATCGCTTTGTTTGATCATGAGGAGGCTAATAGCATCTTTGAATTCACGCATGGGATAGATTGGGTTTTTCAATGTGGCGTAAGCTAAAAAATCTGCCACATCGAGAATGGCGATTCCACGTTTTACAATTTTATCTGCCTGAGAAGTATCCAAAGGATGAGTTTCATTTTCATTATTGTGATGATATTTGATAATTTCTTTTACTTTTTGAGGTATTCCATTATTGCCAAGAAGAGCATCGATTGGAACATCTAAAAAATCATCAGCTCCCAGCTCTGCAAGTGCGGATTTATGACCAATATTGGGGTAACCAGAAATTATTAAAATGGGAGTTGGTTGTTTGCTTTTTGCAAGACGGGCTAATTCTAAACCACCGATGATCGGCATGTTGGCATTAGAAATGATGAAGTCATAACTTTTTTTCGAGAAAAGATTTGGCCTCAAGGCCATTATTTGCAGAGTCAACTTCGTATTCACAACTTAAGAGGATTTCAATAATCAATTGTCTTAGATTTGAATCATCTTCTGCGATTAGAATTTTCTGCTTCATACAAATCTACTACCTGATGTTGATCAGAGCGTGAGAAGTAAACAAAAAGTGTTTTTTAAATAAAGGTTTGTTAAATGACGATAGTTCTTAGATTTCCTGACTTTAGACCAGCAATAGATTACTCAATTGTTAAGGTGGTGACTCATTTTGAGTATATTTTCATTGTTCCTAGCCCTTTGTTGAGAATTTTCACTCTTTAATTATCGAGAGCGTTCGTTCTAGTTTACAATTAAACAGATAGTTTAGAGGTCGCAAATTATGGAAACAGTTAATAATTTGCGAAATTTTTAACAATATTGACCCAAATTTTCTGGGGAGTTTTGGAACGTGGTTATAAAAGCCTTACTCAGTTTTTGCACTTTGTTTGTTCTTTTTATGTCAGCGGTTGGCTGTGACAGTGGTGCAGAAATTAAAGGATATATTGGGAGTGATGAAGGTAGTGGCAGTGATGGTTCCACTTCTCCAGCTAATGCCGTCGTGATGATCTCCACTACTCCCGAAGTTATTTCGACAGAAGGTTCTTCAGTTCGGGCGATTATTCAATTTAGTCGCCCGTTGCCTCGACCTGTTACGATTGCTTGGGATATTAGTGGTGGTGAACGTGATTTTGATGAAACACAGGGTTCTATTATCGCTTCTGCTGAGGCAGAGTCCATCGAGATTCCACTCACAGTTAGCGCGGACAGTTTGTATGAAGGTGATGAGAGACACTATTTAAAAATTGCAGGTGATGAAAATATTTTTCTTGGTCCACTTTTGTTACCTATTAAAATCGAGGAATTGGCATCACCACTTAAGGTCTCTATCTTTGGTCCTGGCTCGCCAGGAGTTGCTCAGCAGACTGTAAATGAAAATGGTGGTAGTGCACAAATTTTTGTTCGCCTAAACCATGCAGCTGATTTTTCAACCCAAGTTAATTTTACTTTAACTGGCAGTGCTGATCGTTATGGTGATTTCAATCTTAATGTCACAAATTCGGTGACTTTCGCGCCAGGTGAAAGCGAAAAAATAATATCTCTGACAGCTGTTAATGATGCTATCGCAGAGTCAGCAGAAGAGTTAGTAATGACTCTAACCTCTGTGACTGCAGGACCGGCAACTATAGATACTGATAATGATTTACATTCTGTTATTTTTGTCGATGATGATTTAGGTGCTGCTTTTTCTGTTAGTGGGGTTACTGGAGGAAGCGACACCACTATCGATACGTATTTAACGGATGGCTTAAGTGCAACAGTTCATTGGACAAATGCTTTAGGCGAAACAGATTATAAAGTTTCAATACTCAATAGTTCTAATGCTATTTACTGCAACGAGCTGACTGTTCCTGCCGATACGACTTCAATAACTTTTAATAGCGGCAACTGCTCTAGCGCTTTTGTTGGCGGTGCAACTTACAAAGTAGTGGCTAAGGCAGTTATCGGTGGTGTGGATCAAGCAGCTTCTAACTCTGGGGCATTCTCTTTTGTTGTTGATGACACGCCCCCTAGTGCCTTTCAGATACTGGGTGCTTTTGGTGGTAATGACCGTCAACCAGACGAGTATTTGGCAGGAAGCCTCAATCCTGGAATTTCTTGGCAAAATGCTGTAGGTGAAGCGGGATAAGAAGTTAGTATTCATAACGTGAGTGATGACTCCGTTGTGTGTCTTCCAAAGCAGGTTGCTGCCAATGTAACGGCTCACTTTTTTGATGATTGTGATGTGGTCCGTGGTCAAAGCTATCGTGCAAAAGTTAAGGCATTTGATGCCGCTAAGAATGAGCGTGTTGCTAGTAATAATAATTTTGAATTCTTTGTGACTGAGGTGCCCACAGGTTTTGTAATTTATGGAATGCTGGGTGGAACAGCCGATATTATTGGTGACAACGATCTCAATGATACAGGAACTGTCACAGATCCTTATGCTTTTGTCGCAGAATGGGAGCCGGCAAGTGGTATTGTCAGTTACGATGTTACAATCCTTAATTTAAATAATTCGGTCAAATGCCCTACTATTTCTACTTCGGTGGCAAGAGCTACTTTCAATAACTGTCGATTGGATCTGAATCTTCAATATAAAGTCAGAGTGATTGGCATCGACAGCAGTGGTCTCCAGTATCCAGCTTTAAATTCTCCATTTAATTTTACGTATAAAAAAGGTCTCTATATTTCTGGATTGGAGGGTGTTCCATCTTATTACCGTGGAATTCCAATTACGAGCTGTGGTGGAGCAACCGGGGCTACATGTGATCAGGCTAACCCTTATCGAGTGAATGTTGCGTTTCAAGAAGAGCAAATTGTTATTGATAAAAATGGTGTTTTAGAAGGTATTGCATACTCTTCTGGAACTGCTGGCAATGGTAATGGTAGACTAGAAATCGAGGCTGATTACATCCGCTTAGAGGCTGGCGGTAAGATTTCCATGTCAGGTAAGGGCTTTGCTGCTGATTTAGGTCCTGGTGCGGGTTTAAGCTCTGTCTTGTCGGGCACTGGTGGTGCTTATGGTGGCAATGGAAGTTTTGACGGTGGAGGCTTGCAAGCAAAAGCTTACGGCTCAGCAAAAAAACCAATGGACCTCGGCAGCGGTGGCGGTAGTGCGAGTGCAAATTTAGGTGGAGCTGGAGGCGGCTCACTTATTGTAAAAGTAAATCAAGAGTTAAGATTCAATTCAGGAGAAATTCAGAGTAACGGACTAAGAGGGCAAGCAAATGCCGGTGGTGGCTCTGGAGGTTCTATAATTGTTGAAGCAAAAAAAATCTCCGGAAGTGGTGGGCAGATCAGAGCTGCGGGTGGAGATCTCAATAGCTTAGGTGGTGCAGGTTCCGGTGGGCGCGTTGCGATCCTTTTTGAAGAGATTTCTCATACGGGTGGGCTTATTGGTCTTGGTATGACTGCACTGCCAGGTAATGCGGGTGCTGCTGCTGGTACCGTGTTTTATCAAAATACAAAGCCTGTTGGCTCCGGTGGTGATGCGCTCGGATTTTTGTTGAGTGATACTGGCTCTGTGCCACACACCGTAGGTGTAGAAACTCCGATCCCTCTCGAAGACATCTTAGAGGCTCCGCCGCGAACTTCGCATTTGTTTGATGGAATTATCACAAGAAACAACGCCACCTTTATCGTGGAAGCAGGAAAAGTTTATACTTTACAATCAGCTAGCAATCCTCCACGCCTTAGCTATCGTCTTGCTTTAGCAGGTGATTTATTAATGCCATCGGGTACTAGTTTTGAAGTTGCTTCCGGTGGATATTTAGAGTGGCGAAAAACAGATCCAATCGATGATTATTCAAATATCACAATTGCTTCTGGTGGAGTTTTAACTCATTCACCAAATGGAAACTTGCGAGACTTTTACCTCAACATTCAAGCCACTAATTTGAATGTATTTGGTTCTATTAATGTAAATGGAAAAGGGCATGCACGTGGATTTGGTATTGGTTCTTCGACTGGTACGGCAGGCGCAGGTCATGGGGGTCTCGGTGGATACTTTACCGATATCGCAGAGCGAGGTACCAGTTATGGTATGATTCACGATCCTGACGTTCTTGGCTCAGGCTCTGCTGTAGCAGCTGGCGGTGGACAAGTGCGAATTCAAGTGGCAAATAATTTTGTACTTACTGGCTCTATTTCAGCCAATGGCCTGGATGGCTGCGGAGGCGGAGCCGGCGGTTCGATCTTCATTGAGACTTTGAATCTGCAAGGAAGTAGCGGAAGTGTTTCTGCTCAGGGTGGAGGTTCTCTCACTGGTAACTGTGGTGGGGGTTCGGGTGGAAGAATTGCTCTTCTCTATCAAAACTCAACATATACAAATGGTGTCACTGCTATTAACTTTGTAGCGGCTGGTGGCGATGCTGCACGTGATGGTGCCGCTGGAACTGTATTCTACAAGGACACAGCAGCACCGAATGCTGATGTCTACGGAAACTTGCTCGTTAAAAATTTAAGCCGTGAATATCGTGAAGACACGATCACTCCTATAACTCCCACGAACTCTACACGCTACGATTCCATAACCACAGATTCACGAGGAATTGTTATGGTGAGCTCTGGCTTTACAGCCATGAGTCCCTACATCTTACCTAAAGATCAAATTTCATATCGAGTCATTTCTGAGGGTGAATTTGATTTGCCAGCAACTGATGATTTAGAAGTTGTTGATGGTGGTTACTTAGAGCTTCGTAAAAATACTGCTTACACTTTTGACAAACTCACACTCGCGCAAAATGGCGTCCTCACTCACACTTCTAATGGCAGCACAAAAAGTCATCTGATTCATTTTATTGTGAATGATTTAGATCTCAAAGGAACCATTAATGTGACCGCTCGCGGCTACTCTATTGGCAATGGGCCTGGGGCTTCTCCAAGCTTTATGGTTGGTGCTGGACATGGTGGTTTTGGTGGTAATGGTGGTGATTTTGGTGATGATAGATCCTATCTTATCGAAGATTATGGAGGTCCTCACTACGACGATTTAAATATAAAATCACCTTCTGAGTTTGGTAGTGGCTCACTTGATTTTAATGGTGCTGCTGGTGCTGCTGGTGGTGGTTATGTCAGGTTTGATGTGGGTAATGACTTTAATTTTCAAGGTCAAATTATTGCAGATGGTGGTAATGGAAATTGTCTCACTAATGCTGGCGGAACATTTTGTACAAGTGGTGCTTCTGGCGGTGGTATTTTTATTACGACAAAAAATATCAAAGGTGCTGGTGGAACTTTATCGGCTAACGGAGGGGTTGCTGGGGGCCAAGGTAATTCTTTTACAACCGGGGCTGGTGGTGGCGGAAGAATCGCACTTGTTTACGAAGATGACTCTCTGTATGCAGAAGGAACTGTTAGAAAATTAATTAATTACGAAAAAATCAGATCTTTTGGTGGAGTTGGTTACAATCAAAAAGCCGGCGGGGCAGGCTCTATCTTTATGAGAAAAACAGCTGGTATTGGAGCCAATACTCATGGTGATTTCTATTACGCTAACAGCGCTAATCCTCATGTACAAAAAGCAGAAACTCCCTTTCCTCTTGTTACTTATGATTCAATTAAAACTTTAGGAAAAGCAACGCTTGTCATGAGGGTTAATCCTCATGCGCCTGCTGTTACCTATAATGTTCCATCAACCTTAAACTATCGCTTAGTTATCGAAAGCAACGAAGTGCTTCCGACTAATTTGACCATTACCAATGGTGGTTTTCTCGAGTGGAGAAAATCTGAATCTAATCCTATTTCTTTAAATAATCTGACTCTGGAAAATGGCGCAATCCTCACTCACTCTTACAATTATGGAGCTGCTGATTATCAATTGAATGTTGCATTGTCAGGTGATTTTGATCTCAAGGGTGGCTCTGCTAT
>JBKHVM010000107.1:0-6078 GCA_046570065.1 Bdellovibrionia bacterium | reverse complement strand
TTCCTCTTATACGTTGTGACTTCCATTTTGACCCCCTGGGTTGGGTGTCCGAATCAAATGGGGGTCATGAACAATAGTTTAATTTTAGATTTCAAAAAGGAAAGGAATGTTAATGTATAAAAAGTTAGCAATTTTAGGTTTGGGTGCTTTTGTTTTGTCTGCATGTTCAGGAGACGGTGGAGGTAGTGGAGGAGCTACAGCTACAAAGTTTATTTTTTATACAGCTGCAAAGACAAACGGAAATCTTGCAGGACTTCCTGCTGGAGTTGGCGGAGCGCTAGAAAAGGCGGATGCTTTTTGTGAAGCAGACTCTAATAAACCAAATAGCAGCACTTATAAAGCCATGATTACGACAGGGAGTCGTCGTGCTTGTACTTCTGCAAATTGTTCTGTTGGCGGTGCCACGGAGAACACGCAGTGGATAATGACTCCAAATACTAATTACAAGAGAGCAGATGGTACCATAATTGGTACGACAAACTCTGCTGGTATTATTGTTGGTGATCTTACAGAAGATTTGGGTGGTACTAATGCCGTTGATTTTGCATGGACTGGATTGACCTCTGGGTGGGAAACTGATTCAAATAATTGCGTTGATTGGATTTCTACAGGTGGAGATGATGGAGCAGCGGGCGGGCTTGCAGATATTAATGATAGCTGGTTTTCTGGTTATTCCTATGATTGTGGTCAATCGATGTCTCTCATTTGTGTTGAGCAATAAAAAGAAAGCACCTTCCAAAATGAGGAAGGTGCTTTTTTTTTCTATTTGATCTGTGTAATACCATCTTCTAATAAAATAAAGTCAGCATAAGAGAACAAACGTTCTGAGCGAGTTAGGCTTATCTTTGTGTTTTGATTTTTGGCGTGAGTTTCTGCAATCAAACTGCCCGTAAGATCTTTACTTCTAAACTCCACAAAACTTTTTGCAAAATCAACACTGGATTCTCGCAGAGCTGTGAGACTCGTAAAACGTGTAGCAGCAGTGGAGGGCAGTTGCGAAAGCACTGTAGCAAGAGAGGCCTCAATGCCTGCCAGTGTAGACGTCACGCCCTGACCTATAAAGAGCAAAGTCAGAGAAGTGTAGAGAATCCGAGCTTGTCGGTCGGTATAAGTACTTTGTGACTGAACCCCAGCCATCCACAATGTAAAATCTTGATGAAGATTATGATAGTCTAAGTAGAGTTGTCGGCCGGTAAATGCTGTCGCAATACCTCCACACGAAAGTGCTACTGGCCATGCCTGTAAAACAGCAGAGACAAAGGAACAAGTAGCAAAACCAGCCATGGTTAAACTAGGGGTGTTCTTTTCAAGCCAGGCTTTGAGGCCATACAAAGCTTTTTGTTTAAACTTAATATTTAAAAAAATCTGTTCTCGTGCTGGGTTTTCACGAATCAGTTTTTGCACTATGGGGGTGTAAATAACAAAACTTTCTAGCGGAGTTTTTTGTAAATCATAGAGCTCTAGCAAAACAGTATCAAGGCGAGTTAAGTACTCACTGAGAGCTAAAGCTATGTCTCTATCGCTTGGAGTTGCGGTTTTAATGAAAGGAATAAAAGGCAGCTGGCTCACCAATAAATAGGCTTGGTGTTTATAGAATTGCCGAGATTGATTGATTTCAAACTGAACTCTAAAAGGCTGCATTTCAGGGTCAGTAGGGCGCCTTTGGTTTTGATCTTCAGCAGAGAGTTTGTATTCAATCCAATGAATATCTCGTGCTTCAATATCGCGAATGTCGCGAACCTCAGATAAATTATTATTGTTAAAATAAACTCGCGGAAAACCAAAACCTAAACTAGCATAGGGTATCTTTTGCAGGTTCTGCGAAGAGACTGAAAGTCCAACGAGTAGACGGTACTCTTCGTTTCTTTGTATAATACCGGCTCGAATTTTAGTTTTTTTTGTTAGTAAATCCTTTTCGCATAATCGATCATCCATAAAACACTGACGCAAAAGATAGGCTTCACGTTGCCCCTTTTCTAGTGTTTTAAAGGTTTCGATTCGAACATCATTGAGAAACTGAATTTGCTCAGGGCTGAAAGTGTTATTGTCGGCCCAACTTATCTTGGTTAACACCAAAATTAAAATTAGAACTTGGATTAAAAGGTTCATAAAACGCTCCATTAATATTAACAGAGCAATTCCTTTGCCATAAAAGCAACAAACGGATTAGAGATGAGCTGTCGAAATTTTTTGCAGTGACTAAATTTGCCTAACAATACTGTAATAGTGGAGGAATTTTTAAAGTCTAAAATTTTGATTGAAACACAGCTTTTTTGAGCTGTGTTTCTTCGATGTCAATACTATATCTTTTATTTATGAGACTTTTTTGTCACCCCAAACAACCCCTTCTAGTACTTTTATGTTAGACTCCATATCAGTAGATTGCTGAGTGAGTTCATCTGAAGATTGGGCTGATTTTTCTGCAATTTGAGCGTTTTCTTGTGTTGTCTTGCCTAACTGATTCATAGCATCGCCAATTTGCTGAATTCTGTTATTTTGCTCTTCACTTGCGTTAGCAATTTCATTATTGAGATCTGCTACTTTGTTTTGTTCTTCGATAGTTGCAACAGTCTCTTCTAAAGAAGCTGCTTGTCGGGAGGATGCGCTGGATAGCTGATTCGAGGAGTCTGCCATTTTTGAGGTCATGCCATAAACTGACTGACAAGCAGTAGCTTAGGTTTGCACTGATTGTTTAAGGGCTTCAGTTGGTTTTCTAATTAGCAGAGAAGCAAGAATAAGTGAGATGAATCCACTAGTAATGATGAGTACTGCCAAGTATTGAGTGCTAGAGAAGGTCTCCGTTTGTGCAATAGCTGCTTCTATTTTAGCGATATCATTAGATACAGCAAAAACACCATGCAAACGTCCATCTTGCCAGTTCTCCATTTGGTAGCCCAGGATATCTTTTCCGTTTCCCCAGGGGCTCTGAGCTGGGTTTCTGTGACAAGTTAAGCAGCCATGAGACTCTTTGAGGCGTACGGGGCGATAGACAATCACTTGTTCAGAAGTGGTGCTAGGTTGGCATAGCATTTTCACTATCAAAGAATATGATGGAAATAAGAAATTGCCACTGGCGTCTATTCAAACCTATTAAGGGCTTATTAATCTGGAGCGCAGAAGCTGTCAAAATTAACTGGGTAATGTTTAAGAGTTCGACAGTCTATAGTGCCAAGGGTTTTGTTTGTGGATTTCGCCATGCCATAATGGGTGTAGTCATAATCTTCTCTTCAACTGTTGCTTACGGTAATCTTCAATGTGAAGGTCTTTTTTTAGAGCCAACTCATCTGACAGACATCGATATACCATTGCTTCAGGCAGCAAAAAGTCATGTAGAGCCGTTAACCATGAAAGATGTCTTTCGCGAGAATCTAGAATTAATTGCGACTCATAGTGAGTATATTCCTTCAAGTAGTTCAAAGAGAGCCAAGGGAATTGATTCAGCCCAAGGTCAAAAAATTATTGAGGCCGTGGCTCGTAGTCCCTTTCTTGGCACAGACCCAGTTCTGTATCAGCGACCGCAGACAGAAATTGGTTATTGTTTTGGTAGGGCTACATTTATTCACTTGATGCTCCTAAGACTTGGAGTGCAAAAGGAATCTATTAAAAAAATTTGGATTGTTGGACCCATGAAGATTCCGGGAACAAATTTGATTTGGGATTATCATGTTGCCACGATGGTTTTTTCAGAGAAACAGGGATGGATGGTACTCGACTCTAATATTGGTAGACCCGTAACCATCGATAATTGGTTTTCTAATTATTACCACATGAGTGTCGATCGCAGAGCAAAATTATTTGTTACAGATGCCTCAAAATTTGCCCCTGATCTTGGAAAGTACGATCGTGTTCAATTAGGTTTGAATATGAGTCGAGAACAAGACTGGTATCAACACTACTTTAAAGACCTGATGAGATACGTGGGGCAAAAGCCTTTATCAGATTTTGGTTTAAAAAGTATTAAGTAGGGAGTGATAGAATGCAATCAACAACTAAACAAAAGTTAAACTTATTGCTGTCAACCTCACTTTTATTTTCATCCACACATGTGATGGCACGCGAGAAGTGTGAGTGGGTTTTTTATAAACCTGCATTGTTAGAGCTTAACTTAGGTGTTCGACAAACTGGCAAGGCTGAGAAGCCCCTCGGGATTAAAGTTGTTGATTCACGGTACAAAGCACTAGCTGAGACTATAAATGCATTTGCCACTTGGGTTGTAGGCCCTGCTGTTAAGTTAGATGTGATTAATAAGGTAGCTCAGAGATTTCTAAGTGATACTTCTGCTGAACCCTATTTTGTAAAATTAGCTCGGGCTTTTGATTTAAAGTACTCGACGCATGCAGAGACTTTGCAGAAAAATATTCCAGCGCAGGGCCCAGCAATTGTGGTTTTAAACCATCCACGCAATGGATCAGATGGTATTGCTGTTGCCGCAGCTATTTCAAAAATTCGTCCAGATACTAAAGTAGCAATGACTTTATTTTTAGAAAACGTACCAGGGATGAGTGAGAATGCTATATTTCTAAATCCCTACGGTGGGAAAAAGGCACAAGAGTTCAATCGCTCTCGAGTGCTGCAAATGCAAGAACATCTTAAGCAAGGTGGATTGATTGTTATTTTTGCTTCGGGAGAAGTGAGTGTAAAAGATCCGCAGAGCAACCTGAAGCCAGTGGATCCGGAATGGAAAACTGGTGTTGCCAAATTGGTGGGCCAGGTGCCAGAAACACAAGTTATACCTTCATTTGTTGGCGGCGAAGCTTCTCCTGAATTCTATCAAGTGAGAAAAAAAGGTTTAGGTCTCAGAACGACAATTTTCCACGTGCGTGAGCTTGCAAACAATGTGAGTCGAGATTTCCCACTTTCATTTTCTGCTCCCATTGCAGGCAATGAATTATTACAAATGTTTGGTAGTGATCTCAAGGGCATGATGACGTATTTGCGAGCGAGATCTTACTTAATGAATGAACAAGTTGTGCTAAAGGAAAAAGCAAAAGTCGAGTCCTCCAGAACACTAGAGGCTATTGCCATTAATTCTGAAAGTGCACGAGTGCATGAAGCTCTTGCTGCAAAAGGTAAGTTAGTGTTCGCTGATGCTAAGAAAAATATTAATGTTTATGCTATTGAGGGACGAGAAATGCCAGATTTTGTTTGGCACGAGCTTGGTATTGCTCGCGAAAAGTCATTCAGAGTTGTGGGTGAGGGCAGTGGAAAGAGCATGGATATTGATGCCTATGACCGTCATTATGTTCATATTATTGCGATGGATACGGCAACTAACAAAATGTTAGGGGCTTATCGCGTAGGAAAAGTGGATGAGATTTTAAAAGCACAGGGCCATGACGGAGTTTACACATCAAACTTTTTTGAGCATCAACCTTTGCTTAAGGCGAAGGGTGATCAGATGTTGGAGCTAGGCAGAAGCTTTGTTGATTTTGAGGCGGGATCTAAAGCTATCGTAGCTTTGGATCGCTTGTGGAAGGGCGTAACTTCCTATATTGCCGATAATCCAAAATATCGTTACTTGATCGGACCTGTGTCTATTTCGAATGCTTATTCCACAACGAGTAAGCTACTGATGTTGAGTTATCTCAATAAGCACAAAGATAACGAGTTGGCGCCTCTTATAAAAGGAAAAACACCAATTGAGTTCTCGAGTCAGTTTATGAACGAGATTAATTTGGTAGCCCAAAAAACACCTGACTTAAAAGAGCTGAATAAGTTGGTTTTCAATCTCGATGGTCAATCGATTCCACCATTGCTGATAAGTTACGATAAACTTGGAGCAAAGTACTTAGCATTTGATCGCGATAAAAGTTTTAACACTGTAGATGGTCTCATCATTGTGGATCTTCTATCAAAAGATGCAGTAGCTGAAGCCTCAAAACACTTCGGAGAAAAATGGTCCTCCTACCTCAACTATCACGGCATTCGCGACTCACAATAAAAACACCCACGACGCCCCTAACAGCCCCTGTGGGGGCTCCATTCTAAAAACACAGGGGGCGGGAACCACTCCAAGGCATGGCGCTTTCCTTTGCACAGAGCTCGCGCGCCGCCTAGGCCCCAAAAGCTCTCGCTCTT
>JBKHVM010000106.1:0-6213 GCA_046570065.1 Bdellovibrionia bacterium | reverse complement strand
CTGCAGGTGGCAGCAGTTAGAGGGGACTCAGGCATAAAAAAAGGGACCGTAGGGGCCCCTTGTGGTTTTTGCTTTTGGCTATTTTTGGATGTAGCTCATGTAGGTTTTGAGTTCGATGATGCTTTCTCTGACGTCGTCGAGAGCGCGGTGTTTTTCGCTTTTATTGACTTTAACGCCGAATTTTTTGTTGAAGATTACTTTCCATGACGAAACATCTAACATGCGGTAGTGGAGTTTTTTAGCGAGCTCTGGCATGTATTTGTTAATGAAGAGTCTGTCTTGGCCAATGGAATTGCCAGCAATTACCGGGCGCTCGGAGTTGTTTTCGAAGTGAAGATCCACTAGGTTGCAAAGTTCTTTTTCGACAAGTTTGATGTCTTTGCCAAAAGCGACTTTTTTAACTAAGCCTGATTTCGTGTGATGCTCTTTGTTCCAATCATCCATGTTGTCGAGATAGTGCTGAGGCTGATGGACTGCAGTTTCGTATTGAGCAAGTTCATTAAAATTAAGATCGGTAACGATGGCAGCAACTTCGATAATCACTTCTTTTTCGATATCAAGCCCTGTCATCTCCAGATCAATCCAGAGTAGTCTGTCCAAGTTGGAGCCTTTCTTTAAAGTCCTAAATCTTTATGGATGGCAGCTTGTACGAGAGTCACAAGCTTGTCCTCTTGCCATGGTTTATCTAAAAAACCAAAAACTTGCAAAGCTTGTGCTTGTTCGATGGTCTCTTTTTGACCGTATCCAGTATGAATTATAAAAGGAGTGTTAATATTAGAGGCCTTCATCCATTTTAAAACTTCCAGACCCGTTTTTTTTGGCATTTTTTCGTCAGATAAAACTGCATTGAATCTCTCTTGCTTGAGAATTTCAATGGCCTCTTCACCATTACGAGCTGTTTTGATTTCAGCGACATAATCTTCTAGAATAATAGCTAGAACTTCTCTCAATTCATCTTCATCATCGATGATCAGAAGCCTTCCCTGTCGTTTTTCATTGGATGGAGCTATTATTCTACTCATATGTAAAATTACAACTGTTTACATAAACACAGTCAAGACCAAGTTTTTTACTCTGACATTTTAGAATCAGATAAAACTCATTCTAGTAAGCTCTTTGAGTCGCTTCTGTTTTGCCTTTTAACACCGGAATTAAGACTGGTCGAGGGTAATGAGACTCCGATCAATTGCCATCATTAAATCCCATGCAACGTGAGTCAGAAGCTTGCAAAGTGCGAGTTACTCCGCAATAACCAGATCCTTTCATCGTCCACGTGCCGTTGGTAAAGTTACACGAAAAAGTCAACGGATCCCATCTCGTAATGCGATAATCCGAACTCACATTACGTAATGAAATATGAGACATGTTAGTTGTGAACACAGGTAAAATAAAGGGCGGTACACCTGCAAATATATTAACTCGAGTTTGAAGTACCGTATTCTTACTGCTTACCAAATTGCCGTTTGGACATACTTCTCTCACCTCGCATTGAGCAACCGAATCAAAAGGTAAGCACGGCTTCAAAGAATTTGGAGCCGGTGCTGGTGCAGGTGCAGGAGCAGGAGCGGGTGCAGGAGCGGGTGCAGGAGCAGGAGCGGGTGCAGGAGCGGGTGCAGGTGCAGGTGCAGGTGCAGGTGCAGGTGCCTTGTCTGGCGTGCACTTAGTAAAAAGGTGTGGTTGTGACTTTTCAACTTCAGTTAGATTGCAAGTGAATGCTACTGCGCGTGCGCAGTTACCTTGGTCGTAAAGAGTCTTGCTTTGTCCCAATAGTAACTCTACGCCTTCAGCTAAACGACACTTTAAGTGGCATTTGGTTTCTTTTGCTGAACCAGAAAGGTTACCATTATTGCAAACTCGGAATTCATGTTTGCAGCCCTCACCCTTGGTGGGAGATTGAGAGAAGTAGAACCCTTCAGAGGCACCATGTGGAATTTCGATTCCACTCTGGAAACAAGAAGCGCCAGATGTCGAGGAACCTGGGAATAGGCTTTGTAACTTAGCAACATCTGTACGAGAAGGGTGCAATCTTCTCGCAGCTGAACCATCGCTAAAAGTTCGACTGAGATGGCGCGATCCTTCTTCGACTAAATTCGGTTTGATCAAGTAGGCAATAGAACTATTAGCTGATGCTTGAGAGGAAAAGATGCTGGTAAAATAATTACTAATAGAATTTAAGTCGGCACTTCCTCCACTCTCGTGGTTGGAGTCAAATAGAGGCTTTCTATTGGGAGCGATATCCACAAAACTACCGTAAGAAGCTTTTTTATATGTTTCACCAAGACCTAAAATCCTCATCATCAACACAAGAGTTTCTCGTTCTCGTGTTTCTGCATTAGTATAGCAAGATCGAATATCTGCTTTCTTAAAAGTGACTATAGAATTATTAAGACCATTAGTTTCAGTGTCTGCAAAACCAAAAGTTGCACTGGTCGTTGTGTTCACTTCATCACAAGGGTAAACCATAATGATATTGTGCCCAGCAAGAGGAATTCCTGAATGTGGGAATACCTGGCAGCTCACCTTGTTGGCAACTTCACTGATAGCATGGCAAGCTCGGAGAACTTGGTTAACTTCCTCGTCATTCGCAGTACGACAAATACGCTGCGGAGGGCATTTGTTGATTGTGGGTTTAATAAACAGATGAACTCTTGCATCAGATATCGGTGCTGGTGCTCCAAATTGCTGAGTTTTAGTGAGGCTTTCAAATCCCTCTTCAAGGCCTGAAGATGTTTGTTCTAGGGATTCGTTGATATCAAACTGTTCTCCGCAATTCTGAAAAAATAAAATTAAAGAAAGGGTGGCTACGGCTAATAAGGGTAATCTAAACGTACGACGAAGCAGAGTCTGCATAAGGTTCTCCCCAATAGATCAAGTCTAGAGGAGTTCGCTAAAATTTAGAAGATTATTCTTATTTGGAGATATATCGGGTTTCAAACTGAGATTTCTTATTTTAGGAGGATTAAAATTTGAGCTAGATCATCTGTCACTTAGCCTAGGCCACTTTCTAAGAAAAAATGGCGGGGTGGACGGGACTCGAACCCGCGGCCTTCCGCGTGACAGGCGGACGTTATAACCAACTTAACTACCACCCCGCAAACGAGATCATTGTTATAAGCCAGTACCGCATTTCTAAGCAAGGTCTTTTTTTTAAAAAATACCAACATGCCTCATCATTAAGCACAAACCCTATGGTTTCTAGGCAAAAAAAGGGGTATCCTTCCCTTGAAGTGAGGTAAATATGAAAAAATTAGCACTTGGATTGAGTTTACTGTTTCTTAGCCCCATGTCTTCTTGGGCTGAAACCTTTGAGTACAAAGTTGATGGGATGACTTGTGGCAGTTGTGTCAAGATCATCAAAGCCAAAGTTTGTAGCTTAGAAGGTGTTGAAACTTGTGATGTGGCTATCGGTAGCCTAAAAGTTAAAACCAAAGAGGGATCAACTTTAGGGAATCAACAGATCACGGAAGCCGTAAGCAAAGCTGGAGACTACACTTTGACTCCTGTTGCGGCAAAGCCTGCTAAGTAGAATCTTACGAAGGGATGAGATCAAACTCATCCCTATACTTTTTGGCTTTATCTTTTAAAGAGAGCTAGCCTTGACGAAAACCACCACCAATAGTGTACTAATCCCATATGACAAAGCCTAATAAAACCCCTGTTGATGCGCCCAATTTTATTAAACAAATTATCGATAAAGATTTAGAAAGTAAGAAAGTGTCCCAAGTGGTCACTCGCTTTCCTCCAGAACCAAATGGATATCTTCACCTTGGTCATGCGAAATCTATTTGTCTCAATTTTGGCTTGGCTCAAGATTACCAAGGCCGATGTCATTTGCGTTTTGATGATACTAATCCCGAAACTGAAGACACTGAGTACGTTGAGTCCATCAAGGCTGATGTGAAGTGGTTGGGTTTTGATTGGAACGAGCACCTTTATTTTGCCTCTGATTATTTTGAACAACTTTATCTTTGGGCAGAGCAGTTAATCAAAGATGGCAAAGCCTATGTTGACTCTCTCTCTGAAGAAGAAGTGCGACAGTACCGTGGCGACTTTAAAACTCCAGGCAAAGATAGTCCCTATCGCCAGCGCAGTGTGGAGGAAAATTTAGATCTTTTCCGTCGTATGCGGGCGGGGGAGTTTGCCGAAGGTCAACATATTCTGCGTGCAAAAATAGACATGCAATCTCCTAATATGAACATGCGAGATCCATTACTTTATAGAATTCGCAAAGTGCATCATCATCGCACAGGTGATAAATGGTGTATTTATCCTATGTATGACTACGCTCATCCACTTTCAGATGCAATCGAGCACATCACCCATTCTATCTGTACTCTAGAGTTTCAAGATCATCGTCCTTTTTATGATTGGTGTATTGAAAACTTGCCCGTTCCAGCTGAGCCTCACCAATATGAATTTGCCCGAATGAATATGACTTATTTAGTGATGAGCAAACGCAAGCTTTTACAGTTAGTAAAAGAGAATCTTGTTTCGGGATGGGATGATCCTCGTATGCCTACAATCTCTGCAGTAAGACGCCGTGGATACACACCTGAGTCTATCCGTCGTTTTGCCAAACGCATTGGTGTAGCTAAAGCTGAAAGCGTGATTGAGTATGATATTCTCGAAGACTGTGTGCGAGAGCACCTCGATGAGATTTCACACCGAGCTATGGCAGTCTTAGAGCCTATCAAAGTGACCATAACAAACTTACCAGACGGACACCGAGAAGTCCTACAATCTGCGGTTCACCCTAAGATGGCAGAGTTGGGGCAAAGGCAAATCCCTTTCACTAAAGAGATCTATATTGACTCGTCAGATTTTATGGAAAACCCCACAGAAGATTTTTTCCGCTTAGGGCCAGATCGAGAAGTGCGTTTGCGCAATGCCTATGTGATCAAGTGCCATGAGGTTATCAAAGACTCTTCTGGTAGAGTTGTTGAACTCAAGTGTGAGTACGATCCCATCACTCTTGGAGGGAAGGCGCCAGCGGATGGACGCAAAGTAAAAGGTATTATCCACTGGGTTTCTGCCACCGAAAATGTAGAAGCTGAAGTCCGAGTTTACGAGAGACTATTTGCTGTTCCAGATCCAGAGGTTGTACCCGAGGGAAAAGATTTTAAGAGCAATTTGAATCCTCATTCTCTTAAGGTGATCTCAAATGCAAAATTGGAAGTCAGTCTTAAGAGTGTCAGTCTAGAAAATCGTTATCAATTTGAGCGAGTAGGCTATTTTTGTTTAGATTCTAAGGATTCTCAACCTGGTAAACTCGTCTTTAATCGAGTTGTCGAATTGGCAAAGTAGTTCGAGTCTATCTAAAGTCCATTCTTGCAAAATCAAATTGTCGTCGAAAAAACTCCTTAAGATAATGGTCTTAAGGAGTTTTTATATGGTGATGACCAAGTCTCAGTTCTTTGTGATCTCTTTAGTGTTGTTAAATATTTTAGCCTGTGGGAAGAATACCTCTAATATTGAAGAGTCTACTTCAGTCAGTGCAACTGAAGAGGTGGGGCAGCAGGTTGCTGATGTTTTGGCTTCTGTTGACGAGGCAGACGGGGCAGCTATTGCACCGATTTCTTTTTTAAAAATGGATCAATACGAAAAAACTTTTAAGCGCTACACTCAAGAAAAGACTCCATCTTTAAATATTGGCTTCCTTCCAAAAGCGACAGCGGCTACTTGCTCTAGTGTCTCAATTTCTGCATGTAGTGCCAGCGCCAAAAGCCGCACTTTCTCTAATTGTGATTTGGCGACAGGAAGCACTCTCAATGGTTCGGTGCAGTTCTCTTTTTCAGGCAATGGAGCTGCTACTTGCACTCTTGATAGCAATGGTGACTATGTTAATCGTTCTCCCAACTTCACCATTACCAATTCTCGAGGAGCTGAGTTTGAAGTCACAGTTCCATCTGGTTCAACAGGGCAGCGTCTGACAAAAACAGGGGCAACAAGTTTTAGTTTTTCTAACACAGGTGTGCGCCGAAAATTTACATCGGCTCGCGGAGTTACCTTGGTAGATACTACAACTTCCACCAGTTCTCCTCTTACTTTAACTGGAACATCTCGTTCGGATCGAACTTTGACAGGTGGCACGCTTGTCGTCACTAACAATCTGAACTCTGAGACTTGTTCGTTAACACCTGTTCATGACCCCCATTTGATTCGGACACCCAACCCAGGGGGTCAAAATGGAAGTCACAACGTATAAGAGGAAAT
>JBKHVM010000105.1:0-6235 GCA_046570065.1 Bdellovibrionia bacterium | reverse complement strand
TGGCATGAGGAGTCCAATGCAGTACAAGGAATCTATCAATTTTTAACAGTGTCCGAAAATTCGGGGGTCACTCCAGTTTATTCTGGTCCACTGGATGCGTTTTTCGATCACAAGTATGGCAGGTTAGCTTATAGGAGTCTGGAGTTTAGGGAAGAGCGGTATAACGGAGACTACCAAGGCTGTGCAGTAATGAATTACGGAGATAAATCTATTCCATTTACTAGAATTACAGAGCACAAGCACTTTAGTCCTTGGGAATGTCACGAGCAAACAATTATTTTTAAAGAATACAGTAAAGAGTGTGGGCAAAATGATATTCCTTACTACCCAGTTCGATTGGTGGACGACAAAGAGGTGCTTGAGTTGTACCTGGCAGAATGCAAATCCCTTAAGGATGTATGTTTTGTAGGAAGGCTAGGTACTTACAGATATTTAGATATGGATGTAACAATTAGGGAAGCTCTAGATGTTGCAAAGAGATTGTTAAGTGATTGGCGTATTTAGTTGATTTAGGGATTGAATAAATTATTTAACTTGTTTTTCAGTAAGAAGGTTGTAGTGAGCAAAGTTTTAGTTTCTATTATAACTCCAGTTTTTAATGCTGAAAAGTATATTGCTGCGACAGTTGAGTCAGTATTAAATCAGACTTTAAAGGATTGGGAACTTTTGCTAATCATTGATAAGAAATGTGTGGATGGCAGTTCTGAAATTTGCCAGGAATATGCAAAACAGGACAAGCGAATTCGAATTCTCAATGGAGATTCTGTTGGTGTTGCCCAAAATAGAAATTTGGGTCTAGATTGTGCTGCCGGTGAGTATATCTGCTTCTTAGATGCGGATGATATCTGGCTAAAAGAAAAGCTCGAGGTGCAGTACAAATATGCTAATCACTATTCCTACAACTTTGTCTACTCAAGTTTTGCAATTATTAATCATGAGGGTAGCTTTACGCACTCCATTCGCTTAGCAAAATATCCCGTCAATGCGACAGATTTGCTCAAGAATAATTGTATTGGTTGTTCAACAGTGATGATAAAAAAAGAAATAATTGGGAAAGTTAGATTTCGTGAAGGGCATCACGAAGACCTGGATTTTTGGATTCGATTGCTTGGCGATAGAAGTAAGGCCTTTCCAATTAGAGAGGTTCTTAGTTTATACCGTGTTTTTGAATCAAGTAGATCTGCAAATAAATTAAAATGTGCAAGCTGGAGATGGGAATTAATGGTCAGACATCATATTAATTTTTTCTCTAGGTGTTGGTATATGATTAGCTATGTGTTCTTTGCTTTTTGGAAAAGGTCATTGGTAGCATATGCTCGTAATTATAGACCATATAGCGAAGTTTTCTCGCCATATAATGAAGTAAATCAGAATTTGGTATCAGTAATAATGCCCGCTTTCAATTCGGAAAAAACTATCGCTCAATCAATAAATTCTGTACTCAAGCAAACTTATAAAGAGATCGAGTTGATTATTGTTGATGATTTTTCTAGTGATAGAACAGTAGAGATCATAAGTTCTTTTAATGATAGTAGGCTGCGATTGGTTAAAAATGTAACTAATGTTGGCGCAGCTGTGGCTAGAAACTACGGAATCGAAATGGCTAAGGGTAGGTATATTTCTTTTTTAGATGCTGATGATGTTTGGCTAGAAAATAAAACTGCCTCTCAAGTAGAATTTATGAAGGATCAGAAGTGTCCTCTTGTTTATTCAGCTTATAATGTGATTGATCCAAGCGGGAATATTGTTGGTGGCTTTGATCCTCCGCAAAATGTTGGTTATAATGATTTACTTTATGGGAATGTAATTGGATGTCTAACTGCAATCTATGATCGTCGATATTTTGGCACAGCTAAATTTCCTCTGCTTCGGAAACGACAAGATTATGCACTTTGGTTGGCATTGTTAAAGCGCTGCTCTTATGCTCGGAGTGTAGGCGAGAGATTAGCAAATTATAGGACTGGTATTCAAAGCTTATCTTCAAATAAGCTAAAAGCAGCATCTTTTCAGTGGACAATTTATAATAAAATTGAAGGGTATTCTTTACCACTCACGCTTTGGTATTTTTTGGGATACTTTATCAAGGGTGTTTTTAAACACCTATATAGCTACAGGGCTTTCAAAGAGATAAAATAGAATACAATACAGCACAACAGAGCATACAAATTTGAACTGAGGCAAAGAAAAGCCTCTTGAATATCCCATCAATACCTCAATTCTGGTGCATTTCCTGATTGTCGTGCAAAGCTTTGATGTTCATAATTTCCATTCGCATCAAAAACATCAAAATTTTGGAGCGAAGCCTTGTTCGGGCAGCAGAAAATATATAGCATTATAGATTATATTATTTCGAGGATTTTGAATTTGATTGAAAGCAAGAGCATCCAGAAAAATCTATTTGTGGACTGCACATTTACATATCAGAGTGGTTTAAACACTGGGATTCAGAGAGTCGTGCGAAATATTCTGATGAGGTCATCTTCCGCTGGACAGTATCACGGATATAAAATTCGCCCAGTAGTGTGTATTTTAGGATCATTTTATGAGATTTCAGTTAGTGATATCTTAGATAGTAAGCCAATTGTTTCAAAAATTGGTTTGGTTGGAAAAGGTTATTTTGAGAAAATTAGAAATAACGCAAAATCAAGAATTCCTCTTCTAAGCTCTCGCGTCGATCTCCTCGGGAAGTTGGAAGATATTTTGAGAAAAGTATTTAGATTAATCAAGCTTGGTAGGCTATTGCTGCTAGCTTATCGTTACCGCTATCGAAAGGTTTTCATTGGGCAGGATGACAGATTCTTGTTTTTGGATGTCTTTTGGACAGGTGGCTCTCTTAATGCATTAAAAAAAATTAATATCCCTAGATGCAACGTTTCCGCTGTTATTTATGATTTAATACCCATAACTCACCCCCAGTTTGTGGAGTCTGCTAATCAAAGGAATTTTGCCAGTAATCTTCCAGTTCTGATGGAGGTTGCTGCTAATTATTTATGCATTTCTGAAACTGTAGCCTCCGATCTGCAACGGCATACAGTCTCTGATCAAACCCGGGCTGAGAGAGTTCTAAGCTTTAAGCTTGGAAGTGACTTCGGTCCGAGAGTGTCGACAAAAAAAGGGGTTATGCAGATAGGTGGAGTTTTAAAACTACAGCCCTGGTTAGTTGTGGGTACTATTGAACCTCGCAAGAATCACAAATATATTCTAGATTCATTTGAAGCATTGTGGGCGCAGGGCAGGGAAGAAAGCTTATTGATCGTTGGAAGAATTGGTTGGATGTGCGAGGAGATTATGATGCGGTTGCACTCCCATTCTGAATTAGGGAAGAGATTGTTTGTGTTTAATGACCTTGACGATGCTGCCCTCGATGAGTGCTACCGGCAAAGTAAAGGGCTTATTTTTGCTTCTTATGTCGAAGGTTTTGGTCTGCCTTTGGTGGAAGCTTTTCAGCGTAAGATACCCGTTGTTTGCAGTGATATTCCTGTTTTTAGGGAGGTCGCGGGTGATGCGGCGAACTATTTTGATTTAAGTCACCGCGATGGCCTGCTTAAACTGATTTCTGCGCATAAAAGTGAATGGCACAAAGGTGCTAAAGGTATCGAATGGCCTAGTTGGGATGATTCAGCTAAAGATTTTTTTGATAAGCTGTTGGGCAAAAGAACTTGAAAAGTCACCTTTCGGGTGTAAAACTTTTGCGTTAGATAATTATTTTTGAATAGGAATTTTTAATGAAAAGAGCGCTGATCACTGGAATTACGGGGCAAGATGGATCTTACTTGGCAGAGTTGCTTCTATCAAAAGGATATAAAGTTTACGGGCTTACTAGAAGAGCTAGTACACAAATTACGGGTAGGATTGACCACATTTTGTCAAAGGTAGAGCTTCTTCCCGGTGACCTTTTAGATCAACCATCTTTAATGTCAGCAGTGGAGGAAGCTAGGCCCGATGAGGTCTACAATTTGGCGGCGCAGAGTTTTGTTCAGACATCTTGGAATCAACCGGTTTTGACGGCCGAGTTTACAGCGGTTGGTGTGACGAAGATGTTGGAGGCAGTAAAAAAGGCTGCACCTAAAGCTCGTTTTTACCAAGCCTCATCAAGCGAGATGTTTGGTAAAGTTCAGGCTGTACCACAGATTGAGTCGACACCTTTTTATCCAAGGTCTCCATATGGAGTTGCCAAGCTTTATGGTCACTGGATTACAGTTAATTATCGTGAGTCTTACAATATGCACGCGAGTAGTGGAATCTTGTTTAATCATGAAAGTCCTCGTCGTGGAGTGGAATTTGTTACCCGTAAAATTTCATATAATGTCGCTTTAATTAAAAAAGGCTTAAAATCTGAGCTACGACTGGGGAATCTTGATGCTCGCAGGGATTGGGGGTTTGCAGGAGATTACGTAGAGGCAATGTGGCTTATGCTGCAGCAAGATACTCCCGATGACTTTGTCATCGCAACAAATGAGACTCATACAGTTAAGGAGTTTGTGGAACTCGCATTTGAGCGTGCAGATCTTGATTGGAAGAAATATGTGGTTTTGGATGAAAAGTTTATGCGTCCTGCTGAAGTGGACTTGTTGATCGGTGATGCTTCGAAAGCAAAGAGCGTGTTAGGATGGGAACCAAAAACAAGCTTTAAGGGTCTGGTTAATATGATGGTCGACGCTGATTTGGAGCTTGTTAAAGACTTGAAGAGCTATGAGTGATGAAAATTGCAATTAGCGGAGCCAGTGGCTTTTTAGGTAGAAACCTCGTAGGTGTCCTTTGTAATGAGCATACTTTGTCTTTTATTCGTAAAGAAGATATTGAGTTCAGAGAGCGCCTAGAGAGCGCTCTTGCAGCGGCTAATGTGTTCGTGCACCTTGCGGGAGTTTCATCTGTCGGGCGGTGTGAAGAGGATATTTTTAGTGCTTACACTGTTAATTCTGCGCTATCTGGTTATCTGGCTGAATTGTATTTTCGTATCAACCCTGAGGGTCATATGATATTTGCCAGTACGGCTCATGTCTATAGCTCGACTATCGCTTCGCCAATCTTAGTTAATGCTCCAGTTGGGCCAGGAAATGTGTACGGTAGGTCGAAGGCAGCTGCTGAAAAAATTCTTCAGCAAGTTGCAGTTTCATATGGCGGTCGACTGACAATTTGCAGACTGTTTAATGTTTCACATGCTAGTCAGGACGGAGACTATTTCATGCTATCAATCTATCGACAAATCTCGAGTTCCGATAGAGAAGTAACTGAAGTTGTAGTTGGTAATTTGGAAATATATCGAGATTTTTCACCTTTGCAAGACTCTATTGAAAAGCTCAGGGAAATAATAGATAGAGATTGCAACCAGCCATTTGTTGATTTTGTTAACATTTGTTCGGGTATCCCACTGAAGTTAAATGATATTTTAAAAGAATTAGCGAATCAGTTAGGTAGGGAAATAGAAATTAAAGTTGATATGAAAAAAGTTCGAAAAAGTGAGCAGCACAGCATCTATGGAATTCAGAGTAGCTTCAATTTAAATCGAATACAAATGTCTCAAGATGAGTATCTTAAATATTTTATCGGTAAATTTCTCGAGCAGCTATAGATGTAAAAATGAGAAATATTTATATAGGATGTTCATCAACATATAGATCAAGCAATAACACAGGTGTTCAGCGTGTTGTGCGTAGGTTAGTTTTCCTGATCCTGATTTGATTCGCCCCATAGGCTGGGTGTCCATATCAAATTGGGTTCGGGAACATTTTCCCTTCCTTTGCTGGATGCTATGGGTTACCAAGAATTGCTGATACGAGGTATGTCGTGGCAGTTATAGCTAGCGATATTTCGGTACACAGAGAGAATGGTGATATTGTGCAGAATTTTTGATCGTAATTCTGGTAAAAACATCATAAGTCTTATGAAGGAGAACATCCTTTAGGGTAAAAAGATGATAGCTATCATCCATTCGGTGTTTATTGGGAACCTAATTCTATGTAGTTTTACTACAATCTTTTGTGATAACTGTTGAAACACTTCTTATAGAAAAGGACTTATAGAAGTTATATCAATGTATTATTTTGGAGAAAATTTTAATGAATAGGATATTTGTTGAGTGTGGCCACACCTACTCCTCGGGATTAAACACTGGTATACAACGAGTCGTCAGAAACTTGGTTTCGATATTACCATTTGTTGTTGATCAAGGGGTTGTGGTCTTGCCTGTTGCTCTCATTAAAGGGAGAGTCTGTAAAGTCGAAGATTCGATTGT
>JBKHVM010000104.1:0-6350 GCA_046570065.1 Bdellovibrionia bacterium | reverse complement strand
AAAAAGCATATCTGGCTTTATGTTCTATATCACAATTTAGCGATCATAGAGTGAGCAACAATTAAAGGGAGCAGTTTCAGGAGTGAATAAGTCGGGTTCGAATTGACTTCTGCACCCCCCCAATCTCCCCCTCTATCTTATCCATCGTCTGCTTATCAACCGACACATCCATCACCAGATAACCAATATCTGAATCAGTTGATAAGTACTGAGCTTCGATATTAGCTCCAGAGCGAGAAATGATACCATTAATCTCACCCAGCATTCCTGGTTTGTTTTCGTGAGTATTTAAAATTCTCAAAGTGCCTTGTTTTTTAGGCAGATCCACATTTGGAAAATTCACAGCACCGGAGCTCGTCCCAATTTTAATAAACTTTCTAAAGCTTTCGGCAACTTCGAGACCTATTGCATATTGAGCTTCTTCGGTGCTGCCACCGATATGTGGAGTGAGAATAACATTTGCAACTCCTTGCAAGGGACTCACAAACTTCTCTTTGTTAGATGCTGGCTCTACTGGAAAAACATCGACTGCAGCTCCAGCCAGATGTCCTGACTTAAGAGCAGAAGCTAATTCTTCAATCACAACAACGGTCCCTCGAGAGAGATTTAAAAGAAAGCTGCCTTTTTTCATTGCCGCAATTTCTTTAGCCCCAATCATATCTTTTGTTTCTAAAGTCTCAGGAACATGAAGAGTCACAAAATCAGAATTTTTTAAAAGCTCTGCGAGGCTGCTGCAAGCGACGGCATTTCCAAGAGGAAGTTTTTTTACCACATCATAAAACAGAACTCTCATTCCCATGGCTTCTGCCAAAATACTCACTTGGGAGCCAATGTGCCCATAGCCAATTATACCAACTGTTTTTCCGCGCACTTCTTTTGAGCCAACAGCAGATTTAAGCCACTCTCCACGATGAGCGAGAGAGTTTCGATCACCAATTTGACGAGATAACATTACCATCTCAGAGATTACCAGTTCAGCAACTGATCGCGTATTCGAATGAGGAGCATTAAAAACAGGTATACCCAATTTTTTTGCTGCACGAAGATTTACTTGGTTCGTTCCAATGCAAAAACAACCGACAACTTGCAATTGCGGATTGCTCTCAAGAACCTGTGCTGTCAGTTCAGTTTTTGAGCGAATACCAATTGCCTGATAGCGAGGTAAAATCTGAAGTAACTCCTCTTCTGAAGGAGCATGAGAGATCAGGTCTACTTGAAAGCCCTCGGTCTGAAGAGTTTGTTTTGCAACTTCGTGAATATTTTCAACTAAAAGAATATTTTTTATGCTCATACTTAAGATTAAACCTCCATAGGTTACATCTGGGCAAAGACCTTTTAGTGACGTTACGCACTAAGTGTGGCCAATTGAAGATAGGCTCGTCATTCTTAACACATGACTAACAATAGAGCCTTTAATCTACTCCTTGTTGATGATGATCCTCTTGTCCATGAAACCATTAAGCTGATTCTTCCCCAGGGATGGAAAGTCTTTTCGGTACAGAACTTTCAACTTCTGAGTATCGATCGTTTTTACCATGCAGCCTTTGTGGATATGCACTTGGACCCAAAGAATCCAAGCAAGATTCAAGGCACTAAAGTTCTTTCTGAAATACACGAGAAATATCCACAGACGGACCTCGTTGCAATCTCAGGAGATCTCAATCCAGAACTGATGGAGAGCTGTCTTAAAGCTGGAGCCCAAAAGTTTTTAGCAAAGCCTTTTTCTAAAGAAGAGTTACAACTCACGCTCGAAAAAATTCAAGCCTACTGGGACTTACGCACATGGGAATCCACATCACAAAAAGTTAAATGGATAGGAAGCTCATCAGCATCACAAAATGTACTCAAAAAAATCTCTGAGTTACGCGGCGAAAGTAAATCCATTCTCATCGAGGGCGAAACCGGAGCTGGAAAAGAAGTGACAGCTAAGCTTCTCCATCAACAGGAACCTTCTCGTCCTTTTGTTTCAGTCAATATGGCCAGCATTCCAGAAAATCTTTTTGAAAGTGAATTTTTTGGCCACGTCAAAGGAGCCTTTACCGGAGCTGAACAAAACAAACTCGGCTTAGTAGAGATCGCTAATGGTGGAGATCTTTTTTTAGACGAGATTGAAGCACTCTCTCTCCCTCATCAAGCCAAACTTCTTCGTTTTTTAGAAAGTGGAGAAGCTAAAAAAGTTGGCGGCAAAGAAACATACCAAGTTAACTGCCGAGTCATATCGGCATCTAATCAATCTCTTGCAGAAATGGTAAAAGCCAAAACATTCAGAGAAGACCTGTATTTCAGACTGCGCTCTTTTCACCTACAGCTTCCACCTCTGCGGGATCGACAAGAGGACATTCCCATTCTGGCTCAAGCGTTTATTGATCTAGAAAAACCCCGCTTGAATAAACAATGGACTCCCGAGGCACTTGAAGAACTAAAAAAATATTCATGGCCAGGCAATGTTCGCGAGCTCAAAAGAGTCTGTGAACAACTGGCACTCACATCTCCCCTGCCAATTATTAGGGCTAATGATGTGCAGAGCCTCTTAAAACCAAACACATCAAACTTAAAAACGAATGAAATCGATTTGAGTGCAGGACTCTCTCAATTAGTCGAAGACTTCGAGCGCAGCGTTATCATTGCTGCTTTGACGCAGCAGAGTGATGTCAAAGCAACTGCAAACCTGTTAAAAATATCGCTTTCGAGTCTGTATAAAAAAATCGATGACTACGAATTAAAGGAGTTTTTGCAGTGAACTTAATTCCACTTCCAGTCCCTGTACCCACTGCTTGGAACAGTCCCATATACCAACAAACCGTTGCCATCGTCTTAACTATTATTTTTATCTCAGGTCTCATCGTCTATTTTTTTAGAGATAAGAACTACTACTTTTCAACTTCATGGGCCTCCATCAAAAGCTGGCTTATTGCGGCTCCTATCTTAATGACCTTACTTGGGACTCCTCATCCGTGGCCGATGCTGGTCCTAACTGCCCTTGCAATTTTAGGAGCTAAAATATTTTTTCAGATCATGGGTATGTTCCACCGAAGTTATTTTGTAATGGTCTGTTATGGTGGAATCATCGGTCTGTTTTTCTGTGCTTGGTACGGACGCATGGATCTTTACAATCTGATGCCAATGTTAGTGCTGGGGGCTGCTTGCGTGGTGCCCCTTATACGTCACTCTTACAAACGCATGATCCAGTATATCTCACTAACACTATTAGCATTCATCTTCTTAGGCTGGTCTTTTTTACACCTTAATTTGATTTTGCAATTTCAGAACGGTATCTACCAATTAATTTATTTAATCGTATTAACAGAATTTTGCGACAACACGAACTTAGCTCTTGGTCGCTATATTAAAGGCCCTCGCCTTTTCCCTAATATAAATCCTCGTAGAACTGTTGGCAGTACTGCCGTTTCTCTTTTGTTGACACTATTTATGGCAGGCGTGATGCGCTTCACTCTGCCCGATCAATCAGAGAGATACTGGTTAGCGGCTGGCATCGTAGCTTCCTTTGGCGGTGTTTTAGGTGACTTGATTATGACTGTTGTCAGAAGAGATGCTGGAGTTAAAGTTACAGGACCTTTTATTCTTGGACGCAGTGATATTCTGAACCGCATGGATCGACTTATTTTTGTTGCACCTATTTATTATTACGTCATGACGGCACTATTATGAGAGATTGGAACTACGAAAATGAGCAGTGGACAAAACTGCCCACCTACTTAAAACATCTCCCACTTTTTACTCGTCACATCGATATGACGAGTATGTTTTTCCGTTTTCTATGGTCTATCTTTTTACAGGACATTGCATTTAACTTTTATATCCGCCTCAAAGTTGTGGGCACGCCTTTTAAAGAGCTTTACAGAACTCAACCTAAACTTTTAATTATTTCAAATCACGCAAGCCACCTAGATGCGACTAGCATTGCTGCGGCAATCCCACGCCGTTACTGGCTGAGCCTCTACATTGCTGCAGCCAAGGATTATTTTTTCTCCAATCCTCTTTTCACATTTTTTTCCAAACATTGCCTTGGCGCCATTCCTATCGACCGTAAAGACAGACGTGGTGAGGCTATTAACTTGATCATTCGTTTGTTAACCGAATTAGATCGCATGTGGCTCATTATTTTCCCAGAGGGGACTCGCTCCAAAGACGGAAAGATCCATGAGTTCAAAAGAGGCGTGAGTATCTTTTCTGAAAAGACAAAAACTCCGATTTTATTTGTCTACATCGATGGCAACACTAAATTGATGCCAAAAGGTTCTTATATTCCACGTCCAGGCAACCTCACAATTCATGTAGGACCAGTGCACCCTCCTGGGCCTATTAGTGATGTTTATAGCAGTTACAAACAATGGGTATTAACTATCAATCCTTATGCCTTTGCCGACACAATGGCAGACGCAGAACAAAACAAGGAGCCTTCCCATGAATCTCGAAGTCAGCAGTAAAAAACTAAAAATTGGTCCCTATGAAATCTGCTCACTGCCTACTGGCATTTTTGGCCTAGATGGTGGAGCTATGTTTGGCACTGTACCTAAGGTTCTCTGGGAAAAATCAAATCCTGCTGACGAAAAAAATCGTATTTCTATGGAAGCAAGAGCTCTTTTACTAAAATCTCCTCATGCTAATATTATTATCGACACTGGTAATGGTGGGGATTTTGTAAAGAAGTATGGCGAAAAGCTGGGGCCGAAATTTGCTGAAATGTACAACATCCAAGACCCCTCACCTGCTATTCTTAAGGCCATTGCCAAGCATGGTCTCGACACCCAAGACATCACCCATGTGATTTTGACTCATTTACATTTTGACCATGCAGGCGGAGCCACCACAGAAAAAAATGACAGACTCGTTCCTACTTTTGAAAATGCAAAATACTACGTACAAAAAAGAAATTTAGAAACAGCTCGCAATCCCAATTTGCGCGAGCGTGCTTCTTATTATGCTGCTAACTTTGAGCCATTGATTGAAGCCAATGTTTTAACTCAGTTGGAGGGAGACACAGAAGAACTGCTCCCCGGCATTTCTGTCTATGTTTCCGATGGCCACACTCAAGGACAGCAAGTGGTAAAAATTTCCGATAAACAAAATACGCTGCTCTACTGTGCTGACCTCATTCCAACGAGCTCTCATGTACGCTTACCTTGGCTTATGGGCTATGACCTCAACCCTCTGCTACTCATGGAAGAAAAGAAAAAGTTTTTAGAGCAGGCTAGTCAGCATCAGTGGCACTTGTTTTTTGAACATGACCCTTATTGTGATTCCGCCACTGTAGCAGTTAATGGTGCTGACTTTGCGGTGAAAGAGAGATTTTATTTTAGCTAAATTAAAGATTGTCCTCAGAGATGTTTATCACCAGATACGTGACGGCGAGTTGCGTCTCGTAGCAACCTCTTTAACCTTTGCGACGGCAATGGCTCTGATTCCATTTTTGGCTGTGGTATTAGCTACTTTTCAGTATTTTTCAAACCTCGAAAGTCTATATCCAATGGTTGAGAAATTTTTATTATCTCACTTTCGCGAAGCCGTCGGATCTGAAGCGACAAAATGGATTCGCATACTTTTGCGCAACATTCAGAATCAGAGCTTAGGTTTAACTGGAACTATCTTTTTACTCCTAACTAGTCTCAAGCTCCTACACGAAATGGATTATGCCATTCATCGCGTGTGGGCGATCTCCAACTCACGACCACTTTATAAGCGCATCTTTTTTTACTGGCTGATGATCTTTTTGATTCCCATGGGCTTGGCTCTCTACACAGGGCTTAACTCCCTAGTCGAAACAAAAGCCGTCCAACGACTCACACCCGAGTGGTTTACTAACGGCATCCTTCTTTTCGGTATTCTTTATCTCATTGGCAAGTATGTTCCAGCCGTTAAAGTTCGCTCGCTCTCAGCACTATGGGGTGCCATTTTTAGTGGCATCGGCATGCTGATCACACAAAAGGTTTTTAAACTCTTGGCTGCCAGCTTATTCACCCATAACAAAATCTATGGATCTTTGGTGAGCCTGCCCTTGTTATTGCTGTGGATCTTAACTCTTTGGTATGTATTTTTGGGTGGAATTGCCTTTACCGCCAGTTTGGAGCGGAAAAAACTAGATTTAATCCCCCGGAACCCATTGGCTTAGCGCATTTATAATTGCTTTTTTGACAGCATTTGTTAAGAATTGAGGCTCTTCACGGTGCCGTAGCTCAGCTGGATAGAGCAACTGCCTTCTAAGCAGTAGGTCGCACGTTCGAGTCGTGCCGGCATCACCACTTTGGCTCAAGATCGGCTCTTCTCACTTAATCGTATATCACACAGCGCAAGTCAGTAAAAACAAGCATATAGAGTTTTCGCGCGATAAT
>JBKHVM010000103.1:0-6551 GCA_046570065.1 Bdellovibrionia bacterium | reverse complement strand
TCGCCTTCATTGAAAAACAAAAAGGGCATGTAACTTTCATGCCCTTTTTTTATATTTAGAATTTTTAAATCGCACTCTTGAGTGGCTTTGATTTTAGACGTTAAAAGAAGTTCCGCAACCACAGTGTTTAGTTGCATTTGGGTTATTAAATACAAAACCCTTACCATTAAGGCCACCAGAGTAATCCAAAGTCATACCTAGGATGTACAGCAAAGAGTTATTGTCGACGACGATTTTCTGACCGCCAGACTCAAACACTTTATCACCTTCACGTAATGCCGTATCAAATTCCATTTTGTAAGACAGACCCGAACATCCACCTTTTTTGACTTCAACACGCAAAAAAGAATCCTCGCCCTTACCTTCCTCTTGCTTAAGATTGTAAAGTCTTTTGATGGCATTTTCAGAAACTTGAATCATGGACATCCTCCAAATAACTATGCTCAATCTAACATAGATAAGAATTTAAGTATATACGCATTAAAATACTGAAACTACTTGTTATTCGCCAAAAAACACAAAAACTCAATGGCTTCAATAACTTGCGCATCTGTCGTTGGCTGCCCAAAGGACATGCGAAAGCTCTCTTGGGCATAGCGAAAGTCCTTATTTAGACTTTTAAGCACCATGGACATATTTGGCTGGTGGCTCCCGCAGGCAGCCCCTTGGCTTAACCCTAACTGCGTGAGGTGAGGAGTCATGGCCTCCATAGGGGCCCCTCTCAAAGTGAAATGCAAAATATGGGGGATACTACGCTCGGGGCTACCATTAAACTCCACTTGAGGATAGAGAGCTTTTAATTTTTCTTGAGCCATCTTTTTGAGACTCAGAACTCGCTCCCACTCGAACTGCATCTTCTCTTTCGCTAACTCACAAGCAACACCCAACCCAACAATGGCTGGAGTGTTGAGCGTCGAGGAACGGTATCCTTGCTCGTGCCCTCCTCCGTGAAGAAGTGGCATCAACGGAATTCTGGGATTGCTCTTGCGATGAAAAAGAACACCGACGCCTTTAGGCGCATAAAGTTTGTGCCCTGAAAAGCTTAACAACCCAATCGGCAACTTCTGCAAATCAACTGCAAACTTCCCAACTGCTTGCGTTCCGTCACAATGAAAATAAATCTGACGTTCAGAGCATAATGCCGCAATTTCCTCTATGGGCTGAATACTGCCTATTTCGTTTTGCACCCAAATAATACTGGCCAAGCGAGTGTAAGGTTTAATGGCTGCTTTAAAATCTTCAAGGGAAATGATTCCCTCTCCATTAGGAGTTAAGCGAGTTACTTCCACACCTAGAGTTTCTAAATAAGTTAAAACTTTTGCGACAGAAGAGTGTTCAATGGAAGTAGAGATCAGATGAAGTGGGCCTGACTTTAAAAGCTCTTCACTTAGTTTAACCAGTGCCCAATTGTTAGATTCTGTGCAGCTAGAAGTAAAAGTAATTTCATCAGGTCGGCAATTCAATAGAGCTGCCACTTGCTTTCGGGCTGTTTCTACTGCGTGATCTGCAGCCCAACCCCATTGATGTGGAGAAAGCGAATTACCAAAATGCTCTGTCATGTAGGGCAAGAGTTTTTCGAGCACTGTGGGATTAACTGGTGTGGAACTGCTATAGTCTAAGTAAATGGGATTTTTCAGCTTCATGCTGATTTTTTATTGGGATCTGGCGTGCTTTTCAAGACTTTATTTTCATTATACTTGTCAATTTGGTCATTTAGGTAAGTTTGAGCGCGGTGCCCTGAGATTTTCTGCAAATCTTCTTTTTTTAACATGCAGATCTGTAACCCCTTGAGCTTTCAGCTTTTCTTTTTGTTTACCTAAGAATTTTCCACCTTGTGGAGTATACAATACATATTTGTCATTCTTAGGTAAATAAACATAAACGCCAAAGTCCAAAGGAATGTCTTCTTTAATATCATCAATAGAAATCGTCGCCATACTGGTATCAGCACTCTGGCCAGATTTCATCTTAGCTTCAGCATGTGGGAAGAAGGCCATGGCCACTTCATCACCTTTATGGATAGATTTACGCAAAAAGTCTGCGCACTCCATAGCCCAATCTTCAAAATCAACTTGCTTGATTTTGATATTCATAGCGTTCTCATCACCTTCCATGAGTTCGCCATTTTCTTTGAGGAATTTAAATAAACGCTGTCGGACTTTATCTATAAACTCTTCATCAATCTTACGATCCTTACCCATGGCTGTAACAAGATAACCAGAAAAACGAGTTGAGTCGATCACGATACAAGCCACATTAGTTGCCTGTTCAACAGTCTCTGTTTTAGCATTTTTAACATAGACTGATGATTGATCCAGAGCCTCTTGGGTTCCTCTAGCAATAATCGTTTCTTCTTTTTTATCATGATAGAAATGATCTTCTACTTTGATAGATGAAGCTTCTTTTTCATTTACAGCTTCGGTACCGCGGCTTTTACCAACACTCGCTAAAGAAAGATCACCCTTGCGATCTTCACTTTCATCATGTTGATCAGAAAGGCCTTTGCCCTCTGGTTGCAGAAAATCATCTTCGCTATATTGAGGTCCCGGTGCCTGCGAAGAAGGTGGCTTGTAAGGATTATAAGGCGAGTTAGAGTTACGGTCGCTCTGAGAAGAGTTGCCATCAGCACCACCCTGCCCCTTTTGATTGGAACCATAACCACCACCATTGCTCCCAGAGCGAGCATTGTGCATGGACCCACTGTTGCCATCCTCGGTTTCGCTGAGATTATCGCCAGTCACACCATCTTCGGTGGCGCCATGGGCGTCGCCACGACCGATCCCTTTTTGCCTGTGTATTGGATCGCCGACGGGGGCCCAATGTCCCTTACCGCTATTTTGACCCGAAGAACTTTGGTAGTTTGAGTGAGAGCCGTAATCATCTTCGGAGTAAGAGCCCGAAGCTCCAATAACCCCAGCAGCGCCATCATCAACACCACCCTCACCACCACTGAGCATAGTCTTCAAAAGGTTTTGCGCACTGATACTTGAAAAGCTGCGGGTATCACCGTCACCAGTAGCTCCACGAATGGAAATAACCTCATCACCCTCTTTGCCTGTGCCACCTTCGCGATGTTTGACAGCAGCATCGTGAGCTTTTTGTGTTTGATCTTTGATGTACTTATTAACAATACGTTCTACTGCAGGTCCCGAAACTGGAGGAAATAATTTATATTCAGCAGGATGCGTGCTAAGTTTTTTGTAAGCAGCTGGAGAAGTGCTTTCTCCAAACATCACCACACAAACTGGAAAAGCTGAAGTTAAAATGCGCGGAAGATTCGCTACTTTCTTATTGGGATGATCTGAACTAATGAGCACAAACATGGGCTGACTGTTGACAATGTAGAGCAGGGCATCTTTTAAACTACTCGTAGAATGGATTTTCCAATCTCTGTTTTTCAGAAAGGATTCTACGGCCAACAGGCTGTTCTCTTGGCCCTTAATTATGAGTATCGACTTATTTATTTGAAACTCCAATTTACTCATATCCTTTGTCGAATTTCTGCGTCTTCCATACGAAGTATACACAAGTGTTCTTCGGTTTTTGCAGGAGGAAGCTTTAAAAATACAAGGTCTAGAAACTCAAAGCTTTCTCAAGAATAACATGTTTTCAAGACCTAAGTTGGGGTACTCTAGTCATGCCAATTAGTGCGACTTAAGATTTATAGCATAAAGCTTTTGAGGTTTAGGAGTTTCGATATGAGACAGACGAGAGAATGGAGCTACTTCACCACTTCTGGTAAAAGTCCTTTTCAAAGTGTTAAGTGGAAATCTTTCCATTCAGAAATCCGCGATGCCAATGGAAATACAATTTTTAAGCAATCAGGAGTCAAAGCTCCGAGTTTTTGGTCGCAAATGGCAGTGGACATTGCCGCTAGTAAATATCTTCGTAAAAAAAACAAAGAATTTTCCGGTGAAAAAAGTCTTGAAGACTTGATTTTTCGGGTGGCCAATACCATTGCCGAAAAAGGATTAAAACAAAAGGTCTTCACCACAAAAACAGAACAGAAAACTTTTGAAGCTGAATTGACACACATTTTACTTCATCAAATAGCTGCTTTTAATAGTCCTGTCTGGTTTAACTGCGGTCTCTCTGAACACTATGGTTTAAAAAGCATTTCTGAAGTTTACTATTTTAATTCCAAGACGAAAAAAATCGAAGTGTCCAATGATGGCTACAAACATCCACAGTGCTCTGCATGTTTTATTCAGTCTGTAGAAGACAATCTTTTAAAAATATTTGATTTGGTAAAACAAGAAGCAAAGCTTTTTAAATATGGCTCTGGCTCTGGGACAAACTTCTCTGTTATTCGCGGCAAAGAAGAAAAAATATCAACAGGCGGAACATCTTCAGGTCTTCTGAGTTTTCTAGAAGTTTTTGATCGCGGAGCTGGAGTGATCAAGTCCGGAGGCACAACCCGTCGAGCTGCAAAAATGGTCGTGGTCGACGCCGATCATCCAGAAATCGAAGATTTTATTTCTTGGAAAGTTCGTGAAGAAATCAAAGTTAAAGCTTTGATCGATGCGGGTTTTAGCTCTGATTTTAATGGCGAAGCGTATCACACAGTTTCTGGACAAAACTCTAACAACTCCATTCGCATCAATAATGATTTCTTTAAAAAACTTAAAGACGACGGCCTTTGGCAGCTGATCAATCGTACTGATAAGAAAGTTCACAAGAATATCAAAGCCCGGGATTTATGGCGCCAGATCGCACAGGCGGCATGGCAAGTGGCAGATCCAGGATTACAATTTTCAGACAATATCAACAAATGGCATACTTGCAAAAACTCAGGCCCGATCAATGCCTCTAATCCTTGCTCTGAGTATGTATTTTTAGATGACAGTGCCTGTAATTTGGCTTCAATCAATTTAATTAAATTTGTAAATGAACAAGGAACGTTTGATTTTAATAGCTTTCGTCACGTAGTGAGAGTGCTCATCACAGCACAAGAAATTTTAGTAGATCACTCAAGTTATCCAACAGCTAAAATTGCAGAAAACTCTCACAACTACCGCCCGCTCGGCATTGGTTTTGCCAACTTAGGTGCTCTTCTCATGAAGTGCGGAATCCCCTACGACAGCGACGAGGGTAGAACTCTTGCCAGCCTAATCACCTCTGCGATGACGGGAGAGGCCTATTTGCGCAGCACAGAGCTAGCAGAGGAACTCAAGCCATTTGCAGGATTTAAAAAGAACAAAAAAAGCATGCTCGAAGTTATGAAACTACATGCAACAGCTAATTCCAAATTGTTAAGTCAGTTTAAAAATATCAACCATCAAGCCTCTAAAGACTTAGCAAGCTATTTAGAAAATCTTTGGGCTATTGTACAAGTGCGTGGTGAAAAGTACGGATTTAGAAATGCTCAAGTGAGTGTGATAGCACCCACGGGAACAATTGGCTTTTTAATGGATTGCGATACGACGGGCATCGAGCCTGATTTTTCGTTAGTAAAATATAAAAAAATGGCTGGTGGTGGATTGCTAAAAATTGTGAATCAGAGCTTTGAAAGTGCTCTCGACTTTTTAGGGTACTCCGAAAAACAAAAATCAGAGATTTTAAATTATCTCTTAGAACACGGGCATCTCGATGAAGCTCCTCATTGGAAGAAGGAGCACAATCAAATTATCCAATGCGCAATGCCACTCGGAAAAAACATCAGTGCACTGAGCGCTACTGCCCATCTAAAAATGATGGCCGCAGTACAACCATTTATCAGTGGTGCAATTTCAAAGACAGTTAATTTACCGCAAAACGCCACAGTCGAAGATGTTGAAAACACTTATTACGAAGCTTGGAAATTAGGATTAAAAGCCGTGGCGATTTATCGTGATGGCTCTAAATACTCCCAACCACTAAACCAAAAAAAGGAAGACACCAAAACAGAAGTCTCTACCAAAATCACAGAGCGACGCTGGTATCCAACAACACCTTTAGCAGAAGCCCCACTGTGCCCCGACTGCCACACCCTTACAGAACTCAAAAGTGGATGCTACCGTTGCCCCAACTGCGGAACAACTCTGGGCTGCTCCTAAAAAAACAAACCCCAACCCAAAACACACGCGCTCAAACCAAAACCACCCCAAGCGCAACTAAACGCAGATGCGCCCCAGCTCCTTTAGCGGAGCGCGGGCCCTAGGGCTCTCCGCCTGAAGCGCTGTGCTTTACGGTATTCCCTCTAGTAGATTCGGAGTCACTACTCCCAAGCCTTGGTGGCTGGAGCTTTGCTCCCTTCCCCCTCCCGCAATAAGACCTCTGTTGTTGGGACGCGCTCATCCATGAGCTAACCAACATCGCCATTACGACGACTTTACTCCAGACACTGGGGATATAGAGCCCTCTGCTGCAGGGACATCCAGCAAACCGGAGGTGTTCGCCCGTTAGGGCGATGCTGGTTAACTCATGGATGAGTGCGTCCCAGCAGCAGAGGGCTCTATATCCCCAGTGTCTGGAGTAAAGTCGTCGTAATGGCGAGCGCCTCCGGCTTGTTGGATGTCCCTACAACAGAGGTCTTATTGCGGGAGGGGGAAGGGAGCAAAGCTCCAGCCACC
>JBKHVM010000102.1:0-6673 GCA_046570065.1 Bdellovibrionia bacterium | reverse complement strand
AAATAAGAAATCTCATGTTGATAATTTCGTTTTTAAATCGAACCTATTGATTTACCCAGAAAATAAAAAAGAGCCATAAAAATCACTAAAGTTCTGGACCTAATAGTCCGAAACTAACTCAGGCTCATTTTTTCGATTTGTTGCTCAAGTTATATACAAGTTGGTGAGATTATGTACGTCAGTTCTTTAATTAATAATAAAGGCATTACTTTGACGCAAGTCCTTGTAATGATGTCAGTGATATCGATATCTAGTGTCGCCATCTTAAATCTCATGGAGAGCCAAAAAAATGTTCAGACCGAGATGAATGTTAAAACTACATTGATGACGTTGAGGCAGAACATTTTAGGTACGATTGGCAATCATTATGCTTGGTCTCAAACAAGAACTAAAAACTTTACCATGCAATGTCTGAGTCCCTCTCAGCCTTACTGTAATCCAAACTCAAGTCAGAGAGCTCTTCTTGCTCTCTATGATTCATCAGGGACCTTGCTTTATGACTCTACGGATCCCCAAAATGGTTTCACGCTAAGTGGGCAGGCCTGTAACACTTATTCTGTAAATGGTAACGACAACTGCCCAATTCGCATTGATATTGAATGGCGGGGGGCTTGTGCAGCCGTTCCTTGTGCGGACATGGAAGATATGATTCATATAAACTTTGCGTACTCACCATCTACTAAATCTTTTCCACTAAACACATCTAACTACAATGTATTAGAGCAGCCGCGTACGATGGTTAGTAATATTGATTCACCTTTTTTGGCGTGTGCAGAGAATCAAAAGATTTACATTGGTAGTGGACAATCCTTTAGGGGTATTGCTGCGGATGCGCAGGGTTGTGTTCCTTATGCTGCTTTTGTGGGGCCAACGGGAGAGAGGGGCCCTACGGGATTTCAGGGACCTCAGGGGCCTCCGGGACCATCTGGGCCGCCTGGCTCCAGTGCCATTTGTCCATAGTGGAGAATTGGAGTTAATGTGAAATATAAAAAACAGAGCCCCCTCAATCAAAAGGGCTTTTCTCTGCCTGAAAGTCTTGCTGCTGTGGCACTTTTAACAGTTGTTGCCACAGTTTCGATTGAGTTAGCCAATTTGCAGAGAAAAACATTTTCATCAAATTCAATACATGCTTCGATGACTTCTTTAAGAGAAAATATTGTTAACAATATTTCTAGCCAACATTCATGGGATGTTACAAAGTCTAGAAATTCTTCATTGAAGTGCAACACTGAATTTCCATCCACTTGTAACCATGGGGACGGTGGGTTAATAGATGTCTACACTCGAGATGGTAAAATCTTAGTCCATTCATCGAACCCTAATGCTGGTTTCAATTTAAGAGGGCAGTCATGTAATGGTTTTGTTAGTGAAGGCAGTAGAGATTGCCCAGTGCGAGTCGAAGTTTCTTGGTCTGCATCTTGTTCAGGCTCCTCAGAGTGCCGCTTCCCTTCAGAAATTGTTAAGGTGGACTTTAAGTACGCACCCATAAAAACAGATGATCTGGAACCTATTAACTTTACTAGATATGATGTTCCAGCATTGGCACGTAGAACTCTTGGGACTAACTCTTCTCCTGTTATTGTTTGTACTTCTAGAGGAAGAGTATTTATTGGTGAAGGCAACTTTGTAACAAATGGAGATGGTCTTGTTACTTATGCTGACGCTTTAGGATGTATTCTTCCAGTGGCTTTAAAAGGAGCGACTGGACCGCGCGGATTTACAGGGCCAGCCGGGCCTCCAGGTCCCATGGGAGCTCCTGGAGCTGCTGGGCTAGCTACTGTTTCTGGAGCAAGCGGTTCGGGACCTTCTGGGGTCTCAGGATCTTCGGGGGCTGGAAGTGGTTCTGCTTCAGGCGCTCTAAGTTCTGGTGCAGTTTGTACTGCCGGACTTTCTTTTATATGTGACGCATATGCCGCTGAAGTTTCTAGATATCCAGAGGTAGGAGGGAATCTATATTGGACAGCAGAATACAATACCTGCGTAAGTGGAGGCTCTGATGCCTCCGCCTGCCAAACATTGGTCACAGAAAATATTCAACGTGCAGCAATTGCAGAGAGAGAAGGGGCAAGGTCTTTAGGAGATGGTAACGAAGCTTTGTGGGATTCATTTACAGGTGCAAATGATTCTATTGCACTCTGTTCAAGTGGATCTAAAGATTGTAGTGAAGTCCCAGGAGATTTGAGTGCTGCCTATAGAGAGTATCTTGCTTATTGCGCATCAATCCCAGGTGGTTGTCCTTAGTAATTTGCTGTTTAAGAGGTTTTATGGTTTGGCTAAACAACGTGAGTATTATTTTTTCTTCGGTAGCCCTGATTGCAGTGCTTAAAAACTACAAAAATATGAATAGTGCTGAACAGTCCTGTCACGATTGTCAAAAGAGTGTAGTGGCTACTTCAGTGATGCCTAAAGCCGAAAGAGCTTTTAAAGACATTGGTTGTCAATCTGGATATTACTTAGCAGGAATTACAAGTACATTAGAGCCTGTATGTCGAAAGTTTGAGGATAAAGATGTTTTCTCTGCAGTAAAAAATTCTGAAGAAAAAATTAAGCCTATCAAAAATAATTTTGTTGGAGGCTGGGCAGTCTATAAGACTTGCTCTTTTAACTCTGCATCAGGTGCGCAAATTGGTAAATGTGAAGTTGAAAATTCAAATTCTATTTCAAAGTGCTCTGAAGATGTGCGTCCAAGCGTTTTAAAAATAGATCAAAAAAAGACCATTTTTATGCCTAGTCCTTGTCTTGTGCATGGAGATATATGCTTTCTAAAAAGCACCATAAATTCATCAGAAGAGCGGAAAATTTTCATGCTCTGTGATGCCTATAAAGTCAACATGGTGGTATTTTAAAACAAAGATAGATTAGTTGAAGCAAAAAAGTATTTTACCTTTTGTTGGTTTTCATAAGGATTATTGGATTTGGAGCCTAGAGTCCCCAGTGGATTCGATATTTTTAGATTGTTTGATTTTGATACGTTCTATTTTTTTTAATGAAAACAATTTTTACTCATCAGATAATGAGTACTTTAAGGGGGATTTATGCAGTTAATCTATTGGCGAAAAACCATTCCGACGGTGATGCTTGCCGTGGCAGCTTCCTTTCTTTCAGTTTCATTTCAAAATTGTGGAGAAGCTGAGCAGTTTAATGTTTCTAGATCTTTGGAGGCAAGAGAAGGAACCTGTGGAGACGACTATAATTGTACTAATGAGATAGAGTCGGGAGTATCCCCTAATGAACTAATTTCTCCAAATTATTCTCACGATAGTTTGAATCACGATGTAAATAATTCTGGAACCAGCGTTGCGTTGCCCACGCCTGTAGAACAAGTTGTTTTTCCTGCTGATGTGAATTCTTTCGCAGATCGATCAGTCGCTAGTACTACACCTACAACTATTCAGAAAGAGCGTTGTACTGCTCTGCCATTTATTTGCCAAGCATATGCACAAGAGCTTGCTCGTTTTCCGGAAAAGAGTGGAGCTGCATATTGGACTGCAGAATACTACACATGTTTGAGCCAGAAAGAATCAATCGATAGATGTAAAACGAAAGTTATTTATAATATCCAAGTTACAGCTCGTGAAGAGCGAGAGGGAAGGGTTGTTTTAGGCGATGGTAAAGAAGCCTTGTGGGATTCCTTTACGGGAATTAAGCAGTCAGTGGAGTTCTGCACTACGTCCGTTTACGATTGTAGTCAGTTTTCTAGAGAAGAACTAAATATAGCTTATGATGCCTATGTTTTATATTGTGCTGAAACTCGTAAATGTCGATGACTTCGTTGTGCAGCTAGCAATCCCTATCTGGGCTTATGTCTAGATAGGGATTGCTAGCTAGTGTGCTGAATTGAGATTATTTTATTCTGCATTGATAGTTAAACAAAATATGGTAAAATTATAGTCATGGACAGTACTCGCAGAAGTTTAGTTTTTGGATCGTTATTTATGGGTGTGGCGGCAGTTGCTGGCGCTGCATGTAAAGGTTCTAAAGTGCTCTTAATTAGAGATTATGAGCATGAACTTAAAGATATAGATCCTGTTGCCTTTATTGAGGACAGTCTCCGCAGTCAAATTCCAGAGTTATACAGTATCGTCTCTAGTCAAATTGCTTCTGGAAAAATCGAATCTGTTCAATGGAAAAAGAAAAGCAGTAAAGCTGTGAGAAGTATTATTACTTTTAAAGATCAAGCTGCTTATGATGAGTATGTGAAGCAGTTTTCAGCCTACAAAAAATTCCCGGAATTTAAAGATTTTAGAGTTGTCAGCAGGCAAGTCAAGTGTGCTTAACAATCAAGATATTGATGATAAGTTAATTGCAAACATAAAGGACACCCTAGCTCTCGGCGGGGCTCTCGCGCCAAAACGCTTTAAAAATTTTCAGGCAGATATTCCAGTCTATGGAACCGTCTATGATTCAACTCTGACTCCGCGATTGCCACAACAAACTCTAAAAAATTTTGACTCTGTATTTAAAGATCATCGTCTCTATGATTACTTTATTACTGAGATAAAAAAAGCAGAAGCCATTGCTAGGCAGTATGTAAAAAGCGCTAGGTATTGTCTCATACATATTTCTTCGCAATGTTTAGGTGAAAATCTGCATCGACATGCACATATTTTAAGAGAGGGAACCAAATTCACTCATACCTTGAGTGTTGCAATTCCCATTTATGTGAACCCTCAAGAACAAAATTATTTCTTCTCTTCATGTAAGTGGGGAGGTTTTAGCTCTGAGGTCTATGATAATCTCCTTGCTGCTAAAAATCTAAATGTTTCATACGACAAAATATTATTGAGCCCGTCAAAACCCACTACTATTGCTTTCGACTCTCACCAAAATATTCATTATGTAAATCATACTTCTTCGATCTATATGTGGTTTGTACTCGATGGAATTGAATTTCATAATAGAGATTGGCACTATAGACTTATTAATAATCCTGGTTTGATATGGCAAATTTAAGCAACATGCAAAAAGAGTATATTATTCGAGAGATAACTGGAGCTTTTCCAGAGGAAGTCGAAAAATATCGTAATTTGATTTATTTGCCATTGGATTTACCTCCAGTTCCAGAGGTGGATTCAGTTAAACTTGCTAAATATATTCGCGAGCATGAAGTTGAAGTCTTTAGTCACATTAACGCCAGAAAATATGGAGTCAGTTATCCTTGGTATAGGACAAGTGTCTATTTATCTGATGAGCCAAGCACATACAACTTTAAGACTGAATTTCCAGAGTTGGTGGAATATGCCAGCTTATTTCCTCATAGTGGAGAGTTTGGTCTTACTGCTGTGGTGCAAAAGCAGAGTGATGCCTTTTGCCATTCTGACATAGGAGATTGGTTTGGCTTTAGATTTTATGCGAATGCAGGTGAGGGAGAAAATCTTTACTTTAAAAAAGCTAAAGTAATAGAAAATAAAAATCTACGAACCTATGATGAAAATGGATATAGTATTGAAAGCAGACTTGAAGAATCAAAAATTTTTGCAAAGAAACCTAAAAATACATATCCTTGGATCATGACAAATGTGCTTGCTGCACATGGTGTGGAAAATGTTGAAGTAACAACAAATCGAATTGTAATAGCTGTGTTTTTTAAAATAGACTGGCTAAAGACCAGAGTTCTATTGGATCGCTCCTTAGAAAGATACTCTGAACATGCCATTTGGTACTAGGGTGAAAGTTTATGCTTAAATTTAAGGATCTTGATTCTGCTTTTATCAACAGTGCTTACTTGTCGGAGCTGTGGGCTGTCCAAGATTTACTTCGCTTTAAGCAGGATCACCCATTAGAATGGAGTTCTGAAAGGGAGAAGCAACTTCAAGATGAGGTCAAACATGCGGCCTCATTATTAGATTGCTTGCGCAAGCAAAGAGTTGAAGTGGAGATGGATGTCAGTTACTCCATGCAGGAAAGACTCTACTCAAAATATATCAATCTTTCTTTGGCTCGAACTCCTGAGGAACATGCCATTCTCCATGAAATGACCGAAGGACGAGCGGTGTGGATCTATAAAACCTATTTAAAATTGCGGCCGGATTCTCCTTATAAGGGAGCCCTTCTTCAGATATTAGAAGACGAAAAGAACCATTTTCATTTAGACAATCTATCATCAGCTGGCTCGGATTTTCTTTTTAAGAGCCTTAAAGCTATTGATAGAATGTTATTTCGAGAGGTGTTACCACAAAAATATGGAAGAAAGATATTTGAAAATCAAAACTTTTGGGAGTGGTACTACTCTTGAGTCAGCCCGTTAATGATTTTCAGTATCAGGAAATAGCCTTTGCAGATTTAACAGAATCTGTTGGTTTAGATTTCAGAGAAAGTCTTTTAAAGATTTGCCAGGAGTATATACCTCAGCTTCATTATCAGCAATTGCGCGAAGTTAAAGTCAACAATGATTGGATATATAAAGTTAAGTCTGAGTGGACTGGTGCCAATATTTTTGCAAATCCTGAACGAACGCACTTTACCCTCGGTGAAAGTAAGCCAACGGCAGGGATCCCTAGAATTTATAATCTATTATCACAGCTATTTGATGAGATTGATCAAGTGACAATAATGAAACTTGCACCAGGAGGAATGGTGGATTGGCATTCTCATCACCATATAACAGAGAATTCTGAGAAAAAAGTTTTATCTCTACAGGGTTATATTTTACATTTCCCAATTGTTTCGGAGA
>JBKHVM010000101.1:0-6765 GCA_046570065.1 Bdellovibrionia bacterium | reverse complement strand
TCTCGAGCTTCAGCCTTATCAGAGAAGCTTCGCACATCCTTATTATTGTAATTTAAAGAAATATTCTTAATTTTTGAGGAAAGTTTAACAAGCTCTGATTTTTCGCTTTTACCGTTTGAGTTTTTATCATTCCACAATAAAAGATTAGCAAATTTACTATCTTTGGAGTCAATTAAACCATCACCATTTGAATCAAATTCACGGAGCGCCTCAAAGCCATTCTTAAACTCACCAGTTTCTGAGCCAAACAACTCATTTGCAGCATCAATTTTTCCATTTCCATTTCTGTCGAATGCAATAAAACTGCCCGAAGTGTTCTTTTCAGGCCAATAAGTCTTTCCAGATGGATTCAAAGGAAACTCTACTACACTATTAAATTTTGGTTTCTTATCGTCAAAAAATGCCATAAGTGGTGAATAGAAGCCGCGACAAAATCCATTTTCCCCAGGAAAGCTTGGTACGATTACTAATAGATTTTTATCTGCGTTTATAAATCTAGACTCGATCTTAACGGTCAATGGACCATCATTACCTCTGTAAGGACCGGCATTTAATGCCTCTCGAGCAGCTGTATCATTAAACCATCGATACCAGTTATTATAAGAATTGTTATACTCCTCCCAATTAGATACCTCGACTAAAGAAAATCGATTTTTGGCCAAGCCAGCATCGGGACCGTAAGTTACAAAAAATTGATCTATTTTAGAGTTGTTCATGCCCAAAGATGCTAGAGGCAAGCGTTTCTTTAGAGTCGAAATAGCTCCTTGTGGAGTGCTAAAATCACATAGTGGATCCCCGTTGCAGATAACTTCCTTTTGCGCATTAAAAACAGGGTAGGCTGGCTGATTCTCAGTTGCCGCAATGACATCTTGAGAAAAGCTTACACCTAATATTCTAGGCGGATTTTCTGTAACTAAATCCCCGTTGGCATCAATTGCAGACTTAACTTCGACCTTGAAATTTAAATAAACAGCTGAATGAGAAATTTTACCCGTTACACCCATCGCTGCTGGAGCATTAATATTGCCAGCGGTAATCTTAGTGCGATTTCCCGTGCCACCAGTTTCGTGTTGTGCTGCTGCAGACGGATAGTTCACTGTTACTGTCTGCGGTTTTCCGTTAACTTCCAAAGTAATTGTTGCTACAATATTTGCATTTCTTGAAATCGGGTTAGCTACGAATCTTAGATTCTCAGCATGACATTTATTATGAATGTGTACTCGTAGATTTTTACGATCTGTACGAGTCATATTGCCACCATATGTAATTGCAGATAAGGAAGCGCCACCACTAGGATTCACTGAAATTGTCGGCCTGATAGCATCACCATCCTCTTGTGCATGAGCAGTACTCGAAAGATACCAACTTCCTAATGTAAGGCTCAAACTCAATGAAGCCAAAGTGGATATATTTTTAAAAAAGTACATAACACGCCCCTTATTATTTTGCATTTACAATATTAAACTTTATCAAAGCATCTCTAACACTATCGCGAGCGAAAATAACTTTGTCCACATTCGTAGCAATTGTGAAAGCATTGTCAAACTTACCATCAGTATACACTCTTCTTACTAAATCTGCTCGTGATGTATCACCTTGTTTCACAATGAGATATTCGACTGCAACAATTGGACGAATTCTTACTATTGAGGCTCCACCGCCGATTGCTGGAAGTGTTCTGAGGTACTCATCAACATTCTTGTTTACTTGATTTTTAATTGCAGGATGATTGAAGTTAATTCTACCATTGAAATCAATTTTAGAAACATCGCCAGTTCCTGAGACCATCTTACCCACAAAAATCGAGCTTCTTGCTGGAGTATTAAAATCCACACCATCGACATCTACAACACGCACTCTCGCTGGAACATCAAGCAAGACAAGCCTATTGGGCTGTAAAATAAAGGGCGCATTTACCTGCAACCATCCACGGTAATTTAGACCCATATACTGTAAAGTGGCTTCTGACATCAAATCATCTGGTATATCAGTTGTTGAATAAGCTAACTCGGGCGAATAAGCAACGCCAGACCCAAACTTATCTTCTGAACGCAAGATTAGTAGCGAATTATTTTTTTCTAAAGATAATGTCAATTTTCTAGCTGAGTTCAGAATTAAATCACGATCAGTAGCATCCTCAATTAGAGTAAAGAAATCATTTCCATTATCATCTTTAGCAATTACGTTATTAAAAGATACATCTGCCAGCCTCAAATCTTTGAGTATAAAACGTTCGGCTACTATTCTATCAAGCTGTTCACCCACATCTTGTTCAACTTTGAGTGCAGATTTTTTTGAATCTAAAATGAACACGGTGATCCCAACACTGGCGATTGAAAAGATTGCCAGTGAAACTAAAAGTTCAACAAGGGTCATACCTCTTCTATTCAAAACAGCCCCCTAGTTTAGATACCAGATAAGATCACTTTATAATCACGATGATTGTCACCCCAATCTATATGGGTAAACCTCAGTGTAACTTGAAATAGCCCTTTATAACCGTCAACTTCCGTAATCACATATCCAAATCTACCTGGGCACTTCTTACAATCTTTAGCTAATCCAATAAAATCTATACTCCAAGCCATTTCTAATGTCTCTGCTTTTAGTCTATTGTCGATGTCATCTTCAGACTTTAAGTCAAAACTAATTTGCTGATTTGCAAGATTAGGACGTATATTTTCAATCACATTATTAATCTGCCTAATAGACTCGGCATCCACTTGTGTTTTAATACTACGCGTTTTGTAGAAAACCATTGAGCTAGTAATACCAAGTCCTACAACACCAAGAATTCCTAATGCAACAAGGTTTTCAATTAATGTTATACCTCGCGAGTTATTTAAGAATCTCACAGTCCAGCCTCCCGAGAAAATTCAACAACATGAAAATTTATTAAACGATTTTTACATTTGGTTTCTGCCGATCCATTAACCAATCCACAGTCAGGATCCACAGAAGTCCATTGAAATGGCTGAGCTCTTGCACGCAATACGTTTGGAGAACATTTTGCTATATCCGCAGCATCAGCCATGGATGGGAACGGATGCCAAATTGGAGTCTTAATTTCATCACACTGTTTCGTCTTTGTAGCAGTTGATAAAATACCCACTTTTCTTAACTCAAAGACACTCTGAGGATGATAGATACTCGACCAACGCAAACCATTTTTTGCGACACTAGGATCTATCTCAATATTCTTTGCAATCACAGTCCCAATAATTCTTAGACTTTTATCTCTAGGTGCAATTATGAAGTTGTCACATACAAAAAATCCCGCAACAAAATCTGCTGTATTCTCAACAACACAATCTCTTGCGCTTGCCCTTATATGAAACGCTGCCGTTTTTTCTACTAAAGATGCATTATTTACATCCATAATGAAATTTGGTCTAGTATCATAAGCATGCGTGAAAGACCAAGAGTGTTTCGATTTCGGAGAGAAATCAACATTCCAATCCACGCCACCAGAAGATGAGTAACCATTACTCAATTTGTCGCAATATTCATCAATATTAAAGTTTTCATCAGCAGTCCCAGGAATAACTGCCAAATTTTTTCCGTCAGTGCCTTTAACAGGATCTATTTTTACACCTGAACCAAGGGGGTAAATAGTTGTTTGGAATTTGGCCAAGTCTTCATAAGGTGTATTATTTCTGGCATTGTAGTCACCAAAGTAAGCCAGGTCATACATATTCATCTTCACCTTTAAGCTCAAGGGCTTTCCATCATCTGTAATGAAGGCAAATGGATGTTTAAATTTAAATGATAGATTTCTAAAACTTGGATTAGAAGTTGAAGAATCAAAGTTTTCAACTTTTAATGTCAGACGAGGATAATCATTTTTATAGTAAATTTCATCTAGCTTTTTTAGCAACTCGCTTCGCTCCTTGAAAGTAGCTAGTTCTGTCTTTATTTTTGAATCTAATTGATCCAAAATGTCTTGCCATTTATCAACTTCTGCTACCACTGGTGGCCTAGAGTCCTCAAGGCCTTTCAATACAACTTTTTCATCAGCAATATCCTCTTTGAGTTCATCTTCTTCGCTTCCTGATGCTGATTTTAAATCTTCTGTCCAATCAGCAATTTTCTTTTTACTAGAATCAATTTTACCATCTATTTCGGATAGCTTCTTTTTTGCATCATCTAGATCGGAAACAACATCTGAACGAATATATGTAATCCCATCAATTTTCATCTTTTGATTGTAAATATCTTTTTCTTGATCTTGGACAGACTTTTTAAAGCTATTGTAGGTGAATTTCATGCTCAACTCTAAAGTTGCACCATTATCTCCCATTTTCTCAGAGACTTTAAGAACTCGGTTGTTACTTGGGTCAACAAACTCGAGATCATAAGATAAGACCGTTCTATCTGGATTGATCCCAGAGTCATAATCTGCATCTATATTTTGTGTATTACTGCTCCAAGGGCGATCTATGTCTGAACCACTTGGGTCTGAAGGATTATTCCACCATGTGCGTTGAGGAGAAAATCTATTATTGTCAGTCAAATACAATTTGATTCTCGCAGAATCAGATGTGGTACTTGTTTTCTGGGTTAATTTTGATAACTCTGTTGCTCTAATATTTCCTCTAAAATAGTTTCTTTGAATACACTGATTCACATCCGCAAGCTCAATTGACCCAGCACCAATTAAGTCAGCTAAGACATCTAATCCTTTGTCTCGACCGCCTTCTCTAACCACACCTCTTAGAAATCCACCAAACTGACGATTATGAATCCATTGATTAGTCAATCCTCTTGTAGAAGCTTGAGTGTAGAGTTTTCCATCTCTTTTGATATTTCCAGCGACATATACTCTATCATTAAAAACAACAGGATTGTACTGAGAGTCAGTGGCATCATTTTCACCATCAGGACGCGTTGGCAAGTTAATGTCTCCATTAACAAACACAGGTGAGTCAAAAACGATATTATTATATCCTAACGTCAGATTCCTAGAGTCGAAAACAGGTATGATATGATCACCTTTTCCAACTGATACACCTGCTTTTTTATCTAGATGTAAGTGATTGGGCACCATCAAAGCAAATGTTCCAACCTCTCTCGGAAAAATGCCGATATCAGCTCGCACTTCAAGAGTAGAACCAGCTACCTGCAAAAGTTTTGAGTTTTTATCTAATAACTGAACTTTGATGTTAATGTAAACTTCATTTCCAGATTGTGGCAAAACAGCTCGCTTATCTCTAGATACGTGAATTTTAATATATTTAACATCAGATTGCCCAAGGGAATTCAGAATTCTATACAAAGGATGACTTGGGGTAAAATCAGAAACAGAAATTACTTGTTCAAAAAATTCAAGGCGCAATGGCGTTCCGTATGCGCCAGTATAAGATTTGTCAGCTATCATACCTCGAATAAACGCTTCGGTATTACTATTCATAATAAGTCGTTCAGTTGCACGCTTGTGATCGAGACCACATTTCTTTGGTTCCTGCAGCCAATCTGGAGTAAAACACCAACGATTCGCCAAGCCATACTTTGTGTAGTCAACTACCGAATGCATGACGATCCGCGCTTCTAGCATATCAACGGTTTTTTTACTCTGATTAGATTGCTCGATGACAAGTTCGGATAAAAAATAGGCTAAAGAAGTAGTGACCACAGTTGCGACCAAAACTTGAGCTAGGGCGCTCCCCCGATTTGATTTGATTAGTTTCCATCCCATAGTCAAAACACACCTCTACCTATATATCGGTCTAGGTCTGGAACACTTTAGCCAAACAAAGCATTTTGTTTATTACAACTGATTAAATCTATTTAGAAATTGCTAAATTGGAATTGCTGTACAGCTTGTGATGTACTAGCTTGAGTCAACTTGAGCTCGGTATCTCAATATGAGAATCTGTAAAAATGGTTTCTTTCTTATTGAGATTTCGGTCTATTTTTTCCAATTAACTACAAAGTAAGTAATATCATCCTCATAGGGCTCAGTCCCTCGATGGCTTTGCACTATAGAATCAACTTTACTAGTAAATTCTTGAACAGACATTTGATGACTCCATATTTTTAGCAAGGCTTTGATCAATCCCACTTCACCTAATTGTTCTTTTTGCTCGTTCACACATTCTGATAGGCCATCAGTATAGAACAAAACATAGTCACCATTATGTAATTGGTGTTTGTATTCCTTATAAATAGGTGATTTTTCTCGTCCCAAAGAAGGGCCGCTAATTTCCATCATAGAATCAATTTCAGATTTTTTTAATTTTTCTTTGGCCTTAAAAACAAAAGGAGCATTATGGCTTGCGTTCGCATAATAAATCTCGCCGGTTTGCTTATCCAGATATGCCACAAAGAACGTCATCCACATCTTTCCTTTTGAAGTCTCAAATATTGCTTGATTCAAAAGAGTCAGAATTTCTCCAGGAGATTTTTCAGGCTGTAACTCAAGAATTGCCGTCACTGCGCGTGCAGCAGTAGTCATTAATGCTGAAGGAACGCCATGGCCCACCACATCACCAATAAAAAGATAAATTCTATTTTTAACTTCATAATAGTGCCATAAATCCCCGCCACACTCAGAGGCCGTATCATTTATACCCGCTAGTTCTATTGAGGCACTTTTAAAAAGTGGTTGGGGAAAAAGAGTCCTTTGCACTAAATTTGCTGTTTCTAATTCAGCTTCCATTCTCACAGACATTTTAGTTTTTTCTAATAACTTGTTCATGACCCCCATTTGATTCGGACACCCAACCCAGGGGGTCAAAATGGAAGTCACAACGTATAAGAGGAAAT
>JBKHVM010000100.1:0-6767 GCA_046570065.1 Bdellovibrionia bacterium | reverse complement strand
TTGACCTGGTCAAACCCTGAAATCGGGGTGGTCAAATCGGTGAAATTTGGGTGGTCAAAGTTGGTGAAATCCGACAATTATAGAGTAAAGCTCCTACTAACGATAAACTCTACCTGTTTTGTGCCAAAATATTTCGTGCTGTTTCTTTTAACAACAACATCGATATATATTTCAGCTGAGGGTTTAAAAACATTCTGCAAAGTTCTCGGAGAAACACCTGCTTCAGTTAATAAAATTTCTTTTATTGCTTCTCCCTTAAGTGAACCTCTGAGTAAGTGCTTTTCACCAAGCCATTCAAGTTTACCATTGTTCTTTTTCCAGACGACAACTTTATAGGCGGTCTTAACATCATCGACCACTAAAGTATCATCTTTGAGCTCCAGAGTCGCCTCTTCTCCTAACCCCTTTAAACTGAGCAATTGAACTTTGTCTTTTTGTTGAAGATCTGCAAGGTCACGGCTTGTTAACTCTTTTAATTCGTACTGCACTTGCGTCTCAAACTCCAACTTTCCATCTTTTAAAAGAGAGCCTTGCCGCTTTACGCCTAAAACTATCGTATATTTCTTAAGTCTATCTAATAATCCTACTTTAAATTCATTTTCAATTTTACTACCAGCCATAAATTCTATTTCACTCACTACAAAATCTTGCTCCAAAACTCTTACATTATAAACTGTTCGAGCTCGAGGGACTTGCGCTAAATCTTTAAAGGATATTACACCTTCACCATTTATAATTTTTAACTTTAAATCTCGAATACTATCGACACTGGAGTTACTTGCATCATAAATAAAGTCATAGGTTAACTCGATAATGAGATCTGCACCTCTAACTTGTTTACTTTTAATTTTATATTGGAAGAAATCACTTTTAATATTTAAATCAATGTCAGGCTGAGATTCTGTACCTTTCAAGCTCACACTTAGTGTTTCAACTTCATTCTCTAGGAGTTGTGTACTCACCGGAAACACAATTAAAATATTTTGCTTCCATTGCCGATCAAAAACATCTTGATAGCGAGTCACGCAACAACGTGTTACATCACGGTACTTTGTTACACTTCTTGTTCTAGCTTCTTTGCGATAGCGAGTTTCATAGCGATATTTTGTAACGGGTCGAGTTTTTATCACTCTTTCGAAGCCACAATCCTGATCTACGTAAGGAATTTGTTGGCACTTTCGAACATCTCGACATTCTCGCTTCTCTGAATCACAGACTTTTCTGACTTTGCAAATTCTCTCACCGCGAGCATTACGACCACACTCCTCAACCTCTCGACATTGACCAGGACGAGGCTCACAAAGACGCTCGCTTCGACATTCTTCTTTATATCTTGTACGATTTCTACAAGTGTATTCACTTTCCCAATACTCTTCATAATCAGTGTAAGAAACATATTCTTCATAAGGAACATCAATATAGTATATTTCTTCTTCTTGATACGGCACACGCTCTGTATACTCAGCTTCGTATGGAACCGAACGGTAGAGATTTTTTGAGAGCTCAACCATAAGTGTTTGCCCTAACTGACTATTACGAATTAATTGTGTTGAAATCGTTTCAGTTGGTGTTGCATTAGCTAATGAGCATGTCGTCATCAGTCCCAAAATGACTCTAACAATTGTACTTTTCATGACTCCTCCTGGAAAAATCTCCCAAGCTGCAAGAGTGAGGCCAATTAAATTCGGTGTCATAAATAAACTTTAAAATAGACATCCTAAAAGTGCCGACTCTATTCTCTTACCAAAACACATCTACATAAGAAGAGAGCTCAAATGAACAAAATTAAAACTGCTTGGTGGTTAAGTCTTGTTTTTCTAAGCGCTGCCTGGATATTCGCTGAACCAAGCTTATTTAACACCACAGAGATTATCCCAATGAGAAATCTCATTGTTCAATATAGCGGAATTCTCGCTATGGGCTGGATGAGTTTGGCAATGATTCTGGCAGCACGTCCAAAATTCTCAGAAACATGGTTTGGTGGTCTTGATAAAATGTATCGCCTCCACAAGTGGCTTGGAATAAGCGTTGCCGTATTGAGTTTCTCGCACTGGCTAACAGTGAAAGCCCCTAAATGGGCCGTTGCACTTGGAATCCTTGAGCGCACCAAGAGAGGTCCAAGACCTGAAGCTGCAACTTTGATTGAAAATTGGATCTCGAGCCAGCGTGGCTTAGCTGAAGTAATAGGTGAATGGACATTTTTTGGAGCACTCATCCTTATTGCCATTGCCCTGACTAAAAAAATCTCTTACCGCACTTTCTATAAATCTCACTTGTTATTTTCTGTGATCTATCTAGGCCTTGTTTTTCACACTGTTGTTTTAACTAAATATTCCTATTGGACGACACCCCTAGGGCTCGTGATGCTGCCCCTCCTCTTATGTGGGGCCATTGCTGCCGTTCTTTCTCTTTTCAGAAAAATAGGCATTCAACATCAGAGCATCGGAAAAATTGAGAGGGTTGAGTATTTTCCAGGAGTCAAAACACTCGAAATTTGCATTCAAGATCTCAAGGGATGGCATGGGCACCGACCTGGGCAGTTTGCATTTGTGACTACTAGCCAAGCAAAAGAAGCCCACCCTTTTACCATCGCCTCCGCCTGGCATGAGAAAGATGCTAAGATCACATTTGTTGTAAAAGAGTTAGGAGATTACACAAAAACTCTAAGAGAGTCTCTTCAAGTAGAACAAGAAGTAAAAATTGAAGGTCCTTACGGATGTTTTACTTTTGATGACACTCGCCCAACGCAAATTTGGATTGGTGGGGGCATTGGCATTGCACCGTTTATCGCTCGTATGAAGTTTCTCGCAGAAAATAAAAATTCAAAAAATCAAACCATCTATCTATTTCACCCCACGGCTCAAGCGGATGATCATGCTTTAGAAAAATTAAACGCTGATGCCAAAGCAGCAGGAGTTCATCTGCATGTCTTTGTCGACACCCAAGAGCAACATCTTAGTGGAGAAACCATACGTAAAGTTGTTCCAGAATGGCAAAATTCAAGCTTCTGGTTTTGCGGCCCTGTCGGTTTAGCTGAAGCTCTTAAAACAGACTTTTCAAAAGCTGGACAACCTATTGATAAACTCTTTCATCAAGAACTTTTTGAGATGAGATAGTGACCGTTAATTTTATTTCTATCCATTTAAACTAGAGCTTTTTAAATAATTTTTGCTGCTATAAAAGTTAACTACACAAAAATATTTAATTAAACATACCCAAAGCTGTATGTAAGAAAGTGATGCCTACAACCACTTTCCAAGAATTCATTTTTTTACGTTCCAACAAAAGAAAACCTAGCAGTGCCAAGACAAAATCACGAATATCAAAAATAGCACTCGTCCATACTGGATCCCAAAAAGCAGCAACGAGAAGTCCAACCACTGCGGCATTAACTCCCATGAGAGCCCTACGTATTAAAGTGTTGTTTTTCAGATGTCCCCATATTGGCATCACACCAAATATCAACAAAAATGAAGGAAGAAAAATAGCAATCAAACAAAACAATCCCCCAGCCCAGCCCGTGAGAGGTCCAAAGGAAGCGGCTCCAATAAAAGCACTCAGTGCAAATAGAGGACCTGGCATTGCATTGGCTAAACCATATCCAGCTAAAAAAAGCTCCTTGCTAATGATTCCAGAATGAACCACTTCATTCTGGAGAAGTGGCAGGACAACATGACCACCACCAAAAACCAATGCGCCCACGCGATAGAAACTATCAAAAAGATTCAATACAAAAGAAGTAGAGTTTTCTCTTACAAAGGAGGGCAATATCAACAACGCCAAGAATAGGACAATAAAAAATATCCAACTTTTGATCTTTGGTAATACTGATGATCTACTTTCAGTAAAAGCTGCTGGCTTAAAGAGAAAAACTCCGCTTATACCAGCAAGTGTTAAAATTAAAAATTGCCATGAAGGAGATCCCGTAAATATCAAAAGGGCAACAGTTATGGCTGCAATTATTTTGCGAGGATAATCCGGGCATAAAGACCTCAGCATGCTCAAAATTGCGTGGGCAACGATGGCAACCGCCGCAATTTTTAATCCGTGCAACCATATTTTTTGACTAGATAGATCTACTTGGCTAAGTCCTAAAGCAAATAAAATTAAAACCAAGGCAGAAGGAAGAGTAAAGCCCAACCAAGAAAAAATAGCTCCAGCGATTCCAGCTCTTTGATAGCCAATTGCCATCCCCACCTGACTGCTTGCAGGGCCTGGTAGAAACTGACAGAGAGCCACCAAATCAGAATAATTTTGTTCGCTAAGCCACTTTTTATTCTCGACGTATTCTTGACGAAAGTAACTGAGGTGAGCCACCGGTCCGCCGAAGGAAACTAATCCTAATTTAAATGCCGTCCAGAAAACTTCAAATATTTGCAATGCTACCTCAGTACACCTTAAACTCTTCTTGAGTTCCCAAATCTACTTAACCCTAGTTTCTTTTAAGTTGATTTTAACCATGCTTTCTTCATTTGATACATCTATATTTCATAGAAATTACAGCCGTTAAGAGTTGGTAAACATTATATAGTAGTTTCCTCATTTACCCGATTCATTTCTATATGAAAAGTTTTGTACGTATCGCCTTTATCATATCCATAAGCTTCGCACTAATGGCTTGCAGTATCGAAAGCTCAGTTTCTGACATTTTTAGCAAGTCTGAAGAATCACAATTTAAAATTGATGCAAATCCAATCTCAACATCAGGTGCGGAAGGCTCCGTTTTTCAGGTCGACTTTACAATAGCTAATCCCCGGTCAGATAGCACTTCTATTGTGTGGCAGATAAATTCAGGCACTACTGATTTTACGGTTAGCGGGGGCACTATAACTCTCCCCCCAGGTGGCACCTCTATTACTTTAAATATTCCTAGCATAGATGATGCTCTCTTTGAGGGAGCTGAAGCTTTTAATCTTTCATTTCACTCAACTGACTCGGGAGTGGTTATAAGTCCCGCAAATACTTCGTTTACCATAGTTGATAACGATTCATTGCCAGTTGTTGAATTTTTAAGCTCCTCAAGCACTGTTTCTGAAAATATAGGATCTCAACTATTAACAGTCAGGCTTACCGGAGCCACGGCTCTTCCTGCTTCGGTTGATTATTCAGTAAAAGCCAGCAGCACTGCCAATGGAAGTGACTTCGTCTTGGCAAGCGGCACTCTTACTTTTAGCCCTGGACAAACTACACGCACACTTACGATCTCAATCAATGACGATGCAATTCTTGAAACCACAGAACATGTGATAGTCGAGTTAACCAATCCCACCTCTGCAAGCATCGGTTCGCAAAATGAACATGACTTAGCTATTCTTGATAATGATACGACAGACTTAACTGTTACTATAGAAGAAGCGCTCGCACAGGCAGATCCTAGTTATGATCTGCCAATTGAATATACCGTTACTTTTAATCGTTCCGTAAATCCAGCAACCATTGATGCTTCTGACTTTTCCCAAGCAGGCACTGCTTCGGGAGTCGTTTGGTCATTAAACACTTCAGACAACCAGATCTTTACTTTGAGAGCGACAGCAGCCACAAGCGGCGGCACGATTATTCCAAATCTTACTGCCGGAAATGTGGCTGATAATCTTGGCAACAATAACTTAGCTTCTTCTAGTACTGATAATTCTGTAACATATCTTCCCGCTCCGGCGGCATTTACCATAACAGGTATCACAGGTGGGCTAGATGCTACAGCAAATGTAAATCTAGCTAGTGGAAACTTTGCAACAGTCAATTGGAATGCCTCTACTGCAGCAGACAGCTATGATGTGACCATTTACGAAAACGATGGCACCACAGTCAAATGTGCAACACAGAATGTAGCGGCCCCCACCTTGAATTATAATTTCTCCACATGCTCGCTTGATCTGGCAACTAATTACAAAGCTGTCGTAATTGCCAAAAGAAGTAATGGGTACAACACAACAGCTACAAATAGTCCCTTTGATTTTTCAACACCAAGTGCCCTGAGTGTCACTATCAATCAAAATTCAGGACAAAGCGATCCCACAAGTGCCTTGCCTATTGAGTTTGTGGTTGTTTTTAATCGTGCCATCAATCCATCTAGCTTTACGAACTCAGACCTAGTTCAATCAGGAACAGCCAGTGGCATCACTTGGACAATCTCCACTTCAGACAATATATCATATCTCTTACGTGCTACGGCGATCACTTCCGAAGGCACTGTCATTCCCAGCATCTCAGCTGGCACTGTAACAGATACAATGGCAAATCCTAACTCAGGTTCAACTCACACTGACAATTCTGTGAATTACGTGCAATCAGCGGGAGCATTTAATATTAGCGGTATTACTGGAAATTTAGACAACACTGCGGATAATACTTTAAGTTCTGGTCTGTACCCCACAGTGAATTGGACGACATCAACTGGAGCAACATCTTATGATGTTATTATCTTCGAAAATGATGGATCTACAGTAAAATGCAGCTTAGTTAACGTCCTGGCACCGGCGACAAGTTATAGTTTCTCTAGCTGCCTCTTAGATGCAAGCACTACTTATCAAACCCGTGTCATTTCAAAAAAATCTTTAGCTAGCGATGTAGGTGCTACTAATAATAACTTTAGTTTTACAACGGCAGCACCTCTAACAGTAACTGTTGCCCAAGGTGGAGCTCAAGCTGATCCCACGTCAACACTGCCTATTACCTACGTTGTAACTTTCAATCGCATTATTGATAATACTAGTTTTACAACTAGTGACATCACTCAAAATTGTTCATGACCCCCATTTGATTCGGAC
>JBKHVM010000099.1:0-6787 GCA_046570065.1 Bdellovibrionia bacterium | reverse complement strand
AAAAAAAGACTGCAAGCTCTAGTCTTGCAGTCTCATCCTATGCCAAACGACAGGGGAAAATTAAAAATAACTTACTTTTCCTCTTCAAATTGAGCCGCACTAAAATTCACTTGGATCTTAGTCCCTAATGGCTGTGGCAACCACTCGATTTCATCACCAAGAATAATAGCGTTTTTGCGAGGATCAAACACCCAGCCTTTGCCATATCCATTAGGAATGATCTGTGTACCATAACGAACCTCAATAGTTTCAATGATAGGTGCACGATTTAGATAAATAACTCCGCCCACATATTTAGAAATATCCTTAGAAATATCAGAAAGCCTTGTACCAAAATCTGGATCACAAAGACTCATGACATTTTTACCCGCATTGATTGTCATGCCTAAAAATGACTCAATTCTCGCAGGTCGCACATTCTCATCTCGCTCACAACTCATACCAGCACTCGAAGGAACTATAACTCCATAGCCAAGTACTTTTTCTTTAAAACCTTTGAGGTTTACTAAAAAATTATAAAAGGCTTGTGGATCATACATTCGACTCTGATCTTCTGCATCCGTAATAAAGATCACAGCTAAATGAGCAGATTGACGATAAAAGCCTAAATTCCAAGTGTCCACAAGAGGCTGTGATAAAGCAGCCGCAGCGGGATCAAAACTCATTTCTTCCCATGAGCCGTTTGTTCCTACTACTAAATTTGCTGCCATCTCCGATAAACCATTGGGAGTTCTTGGTGTGATAAATTTAAATGCTCCTTGCAGCCTGCCGCCATATCGCGAACTAGACATGTCGGTTGTGACGACACCAACGTTGTAATCAATTTGAATTGAATTTGTGAAATTTCTTACAAAAATATCAATATTATTTGCCAAATTGTCTTGGTGAGTACTCATCGAACCAGAACTATCTACGACAAATAAAATATCAACTTCTGGAGTAAAAACAAAAGTACCAGTGTCAGCAGTAACTTTGTCGTTACGAACTTCTGGTCGTGGCTTTAATTTTGGTACATCAGGAGAGCATGAAACCATGCTCATCGCCAAAAGAGCTGATGTTAGAATTCTTCCCATCATCATTACATGCTCCTTTTTATCGACTGACAGCCTTTTTTGACATCGACTTTAAAATTGCTTAATTCATCAAACCAAATCTCACTACTTGCTGGAAATCTTAAAGCGTCAGCACGTTTTGCACCAGTTTCGCCTTTTTTAACATCCATTTGAGTAGCAGCATGCTTAGTCAATTTGCCAGCCATATCAACTTGCTGAATCACTTCAGCTTCTACGATATGAAGCTTATCTAAAATACGCTTAATATCTTTAACTTCAAGATCGGCCATGTTCTGCACTCTTGCCACACTCGCTGACACGGAGTTTTGCACTCGTAAACCTAAATTGTTTTTTAGGATTTCAAATTTACCCTGCAACCCAGTCAAAGCCAGCGACTCAGAATAAAGTCTCTCTGCAGCTAGTGCCTCTTTTTCAAAGGCAACTTGCACTTTTAATAGCTGATTGAGCTTATGATCGCGATTCACCATACGAGGTAAAGCATGAGCATCTTTACCCAACTGCTCCCAAGAAACAGAACCAGCTTTCATTTTTGCAATCAACTTATTAACTAGCTCTTGCTTTTCACCCTTAGAAAGAGCCGCTAGATCAACAGCTCTCTGTCTGAAGTGCTTAGGGAAAACCGTAAGCGCTTCGATCACCTGAGGGTAATCACAAACTTTTAGATGTCCTAAGCTTGATACAAAGTAAGATTCAGCGCCAACAAAACCTTTAAGAGCAGGATTCATCAACGTTTTGCTTACTGCCAATGCATTCTGTGGTTGCCCTTTGCGCAGATAAGACCAAGCCAGTTCTTCTTGTGCATCCAACCAGTAATCAGACTTCTTCTCTACTTTTTCGTAGTAGCGAATAGCTGCATCAAAGTAACCATTCTGGAACAACAAACGGCCAGCTGTTACATTGACTAGGTCTTGGCTGATCGGTGACTTTGTATTCTTTAATAACGCCGCCAATACTTTTGCCGCTTCATCTGCCTTATCATTGAGTGCATAGCTAAGAGCTAACTGCCAGTCAATGAGTGCTCTTTCACGAGTATTGGCTGGAGTTTTAGAGGCCATGTCTTTGAGAACTTCTAAGTCTGTTTTTAGAGTGATCTGCTTAAGACGAGTTCTAACTTCAGCACCGCGACCAAAAACTTCTGTCCATTGAGAATTCCAATTTCCTTGAACGATTTCCCACACAAAAGCGTCCTCTTTAACAGAGTCCTTTAGGCTGTGAAGAATCTCGGAATGAATCTTCTTAGGCTCTGCAACTTGTAGAACCTGCTCAAGACCAGAGACCTCTAAGCCCGCCTTGATTTTAATCAAAGCTTCAAGAGCCGTCGCATTGGCAGTACGCTCAAATGCAGTCCCAGCAAAAGCTGGCTGAAATTGCAACAAGGCTTTATTCCACTGTTGTGCTTCGATATATCTTAAAAAAACTCTTTGCTCTGATGTCACTTTATCAAGAAGCGTAGATACTGCAAAAGAGAGGCGTGTCTGCTGGGAAGGCTGAACTGCTGAGTCCTCTCCCTTACCTTCTAGTAAACTCTCTAAGTCTTGCGCTAGTGCATAGTTGAAGCTGCCTAGAGAGAGAATCGAAATGCCTAAGCCAACCAACTGCTTCTTCATAATAACCAACCCACTTGCATTGAAGCGACAGCTAAATCTAATGACTGTGCTCCTGTATAATACTGACCTGTGTAGTTTTGATATTTCATTTCTAAACGAGTCGATACCTTTGGATTAACCCAAATACCAACGCCTAAACCTGCAGAGTAGGTGCTAGTGTTTCCAGACTTTAGCTCCACCTGACCAGCGCCAACTTGTGCGTAAACATCAAAATGAGCTACTGAACGATCAAACCAAGCCATCTTTCCATAAATTGGATAGAAATTAACAAATCCACCAATTTCAGATTTTAAATAATCCAAATCTGGAACTGGAGCGTTTGAGTCTTGCGGGTTGTTTTTAAAGTCCTCTTCAGCACGATCAACTAAAGCTCTACCTTCATCAGTTAAACGATTAAATGCAGTATTAGCTTTTACCCCTGCGGACCAACGGTGATTGAAGTGATACTGAACATTGAGACCCACAGTCGTTGAACGAGTGTAAGTATCTCCACCAAAGGTTCCAGCAACTTCAGGAGATACTTCAAAGCGGTTGTCACGAACAACAGTTCTGTTTTGGACCACACTTGTTGCCACTTCAGGATTTAAAGCTTTGGCTTTTTCCAAAAGAATAGTGTTACCACCTAAGCTATCAAAATCTTTTTCAATATCAGACTGGGCAAAGGCACTTGTTGCAACTAAACTTAAAATTAAAATCAAACCTTTTTTCATTATTGATTCCCCTCTTGTGACTTATCAGGATCAACTGGCGGTAAGCCAATGCTTGTATCAGCAGCTCCAGTACGAATGTTAATTCTAGCTGTTCTGTTAACAACTCGGCGATCCAAATTGCTCTTATTACGGTAGTCAACTGTGATTGAAATTGGGAAAGTCTTTTTAGCATCAGCTTCAAGAGGCTTCCAATCAAAACGGCAGTTAATCCATGAGCGATTTAAGTTTGGACAGTCTAAAATTGAACCTGGAGGTAGACCTGCCACAGATTTAAAACTTACGATAGCTTCACCTTTTGGCTCAAATAAAGTGAACACTACATTGTTCGTCATGTTTATAACTAACTCAGAGTTATCAAGATAAGTAGACTCAACTGTGCTTACAAAATCAGTCACCACAGAAAATCTTACCAATTCTGGTGCAGACTTTTTACCAAAGCTATTAACAGCGTGAACTCTAAAATCAGTATCAAAACGTGTATCTGTTACTTCAGCTCCAACAAGATTTACCTGGATTTCATATTTCCATGTGCGATCTGCATTTGGGTCTGGATAGTTACGAGTTACTTTAGCAAAAGAAGCTACAGATAAGCGTGAGGTACCTGGAGTGATAATTAACTCAGGTTCTTCTGTGCTTGTACCACTGCTGTCACCATCAAAAACAGTTACAAAAATTGTATTTACCGTTCCTTCTCTAAAACTGTCAGTAGTAGAGGCGCGAACTTCTTGAATAACTGGCTCACGCGGAACTTTTTGCACAAAAATTGGTAGAGTCATTTCAGTAAATAACTCTTTCTTACGTGGATCAGTGGGCTTAGCTAACATTTCAACTTGCAATACCAATTCTTGAATCAATCCAGAAGGTGTTGTTCCATGTGGAGGATTCCACTTGAAAACACCAGTCTGCGCATCAAAAGTTGCATTTTTAAATGAGCTCAGGTTTTTAATCTGAAAAATATCTACAACATAACCGTCCAATAAAATTCTTGGAGTCAGAGTGATTTCTTTTTCGACACCCTCAAGAAATCTAACATATGCAGGAGCATCAATCTTTAGAGCATCAGAGTCCACTGGACGTGGAATTTCTGGTTTTGTTTCAGGGCGCTTAGCATTGCGGATAGCTGGAGAAGCATCGTGCAATGGGTCCTGATTCATTTCAGAACATGCCAAGTTAAAGTTAAATGCCAACAATAAGGCTGCTACTTTTAATAAATCCTTCTTCATATACTACCCCTGTCCTGATCTTCTGAGTGAGAACGGATAAGTTACTTCCACATCCACGCCACCTTCTGGCACTGGGAACTTCCATGTCTTTAAGCGCATCATGATGCAATCTTCGACGCCTCTGTCATTAAGACTGCTTGAATCTACTTTTGCTGACTTCACAAGGCCACTTCCACCAATAGTGAATGCAACAGCAACTCTTCCGTTAAGAGATGCGTTCCCTTGTAAACCCTGTTCGTAACAGAAACGAACTTGTCCCATGTTACGATTTACCACCGCCGCAATCTGATCACGATCAAGACCTTTAGCAATCACAGCTTCTGCTCCAAGTGGAATTGGTGAGGCCCCAGTGCTACCCGTCAAGGCTAACTTACCATAACCCGCTTGACCGCCACCTTTACCCTTAGTGCCGTATCCGCCAGCGCCAGCAACATTGTTACCAGCTCCAAGAGCAGCACCAACAACACCTTTAGCATAAAGAGAAGTTTGTACTCCCCCAGAACCCTGAGTTCCGCCGCCAAGACCTGGCCCCGCTGATGACTGAGCTGCACCTATATCTAAACCACCTCTATTTTTGCCTGAATTCAAACTGCCAAGTGCCGATAAAGCTCCAGATCTCTTAAGTCCAGAAACTTTTGTAGGAGCAACTGCTGTAGTTTGCTGCTGAACTTTTGGTGCTACTGCAGATTTTGGAATGACTTTAACAATCTGTGGCTTTGGAGGAATACTTTTAGATAACTTTGCCACCTGCTCTTTAAGTTCATCCTCAAGAGCTGGCGTAATATGAGGAACAAATCTTAAACCACCCATCATCACAGCAAACAACAAAAACATTGCAATCAAGGAACGCTTCCATGCTTGCTTGTCTTCTTCGCTGGTAACAAGGTCCTTATCGGTTGTGACAACTTGATCAATAAAATTTAAAGAACCAAGCTCTCCTAACAAATAAGGATTCTTCTCTAAATTTGCGGCATCAATTTGCCCCAAATCCGTAAATTGAATTTTTTTCTCGTCTAAGTGGGTCGTGTCTTTTACAAGCTCTAGGCGCTTCGTATCTGCACGGCGAATTACACGTGCATTGCTGCCATCCCAAGCAAACACACGCACTACACTTCCATTCTTATCTTGTAAAACTAAATTCTTTTCCATTTTAGTCACCTATTGCTTTGCTGCTGATTCTTCTAAACGATCTTTAAAGTCAGATCGGACCCCGATGAGAGAATCAAAAACCTTATCAGCTTCTACAGTTGTCACCGCTTCATCTGAAAAATGATACTTACCTTGAACTAATAAATCTTCAAAGCTATGTGAAGTTGTCGAAGAAGATGGAGCTGCTTTCTTAGCCTCTTGAGCATTGGCAGCTAATGAAAAAAACATTAAAAGCGTTACTAGTATTTTCATGTTACTTCACCTCATTCTGACTATCTGTTAAGAGCGCAATGCGACCCTCTAGATATTGAACCATCACTTTATTGCCAGCAATTTTTTCTGCACTTAATAATTCCTGAGCTAACTTAATATCTAATGGATTGTTACGAAGTTTATTGCGCATCTCTTCTACAGCTTTAAAGCTAGCTTGAATATTACCAGTACTCTTTTGAGTCTGTGCAATCTCCAACTGCCCTTTTAGAACTTGAGCATTCTCTACCGAAGCTACCTTTTCTAAAGCTTGGATCTCTTTAGCAATTAAAGGTCTTAATAACGTATTCTCCAAGCTTGACTGGAGCGCTGGCTTCCAATTCTGAGACCAGAACTCCGCACTCTTTGCTCCTGCCATATCTGCTTTGGTTTTGTATGGCGCTGCCTGCTGAGATAGTAAATTCATGTATTCACTCTGTTCAGCTTCGTTTAATCCTTCCGGCATTGGTAATGAAAACAGCTCTTCATAAAAACGCTGAGATTCACGTCCTAAAACCGTAAGCGCAACAACCTGCATACTCCAGTCTTTAGATTCAATAGCTTTTGCTGCCATCTTTTCGATACCATCCAACATTGCCGCGCGTGATTTAATCGTAGCAATCATTGTCTTCTGGCTCTTTGCATCCACATTGGCGGCAACTAACTTATCAGCGGCTAAGTTAAATTCTTCAAAAAACTTATCTTTAATAAGAAGCTTTCCACCAGCAGTGCTACGCAACTTTGCGTCTTTTTCAACAATCGCAGTGAGCTTGCTG
>JBKHVM010000098.1:0-6910 GCA_046570065.1 Bdellovibrionia bacterium | reverse complement strand
AGAAAAACTTTATTCTGAATATCAGTGTTTAAAATTAAAGTAATCAATACTTCCAATTAGAAATAAATTTTTCTAAGGCACACGCCCTAGATATCAGTTCTCTAAGTAATCTCAATCCTCACTCTCTAAGTGGGGATTTTTTTTGAGGGAGGGGTATTGTGCGATCTATTAGGCCTCACTCGAAGGAACCCGACCACCAAGTATCTACCCCTTTTGGTCAACCGCACCGAGGTGCACAAGGATGACTAAAGGGAATCTGAAGTAAACGCCCGCTGGGCACAGAGATGGCCAAAGGGAATCTAAAGTAAGGCCCGTGAGGGAGAAAAATCAATTGGACTGATTCCCGGAAGGGAGAATGCGAAGCTCGACTGAAGCTTGAATTGCACTTACATGGCTTGATTTAAATTAAGATACCAGATGAAATGAGCGGGTAGCGGAGGATATATGAAAATTTCATTGATAGTCATAACTGCATTATTTTCTTTGCAATCATTTGCAGAGAGCACAGAAGACCTATCTCAAATTCTAAAAGATAGTAATTGTGTGCCTGTGGTAGACCAAGATGGCAGTGTTTCCACTTACAAGTGCGATGGTACTTTAGTGGAAAAAATGAAAGAAGGTAAGTTTCAGAATCTGGGAACCCAAAGAGCTAAAAAGATGGAACTCAACCAAGGTTATTTGAGTACATCTACAAATGGTGAGGTAGTTGAGAGTCCTGCAAACGCTATGGAGTTATACAACTCATTGAATACAACTGATACTCTTACTGTTCAACGACCAGCCTCTTTAACTGATAAAATAAAGTCTTGCTTAGCTGGAGTTTACACAAGCCAAATCTCATACCATAAAGCTAAAGGCATCTACACTTCTTTGAGCGATGAGTTTGGGTTAAATCGCATCTCTACGTGCAAAGGTTTGAATGTATCTGCTGATTATGCAAACCAAAATGGCTTTAAGTTTGTGGCCCGGTCAGGCGATAAGATCTGGTCTGTTGATGATACAAAGACGATTTTGGAAATCCGATGGTTTATTTATTCGAAATGAAGTGGTTTTTGCAACCACTCCAAAAGTTGTAACTAAATAATTTAAAGTCTTTTCACGAAAATCGCCATCCTCGCTTTGCAAGGTGTCGTGTGAGTGAAACTGAAGTTCTAACAAATCGATCTTTCGTGCTTTTGGCACAACCAAACTTTGATTTTTGTTTATGTCTTTCTTTTAAGTGTTATAAATTGAAAACAAGTGCCTTATTTGGATAGCATTGCAATTGATTTCTGTGCAGCATTTATTACTGCCTTCTTGCTTTCATTTTTTATAAGTCTTTTGAGTTTTGGGACTGCTGTCAAAATACCAAGTTGACCACAAGCAATCGCAGCATGTTGCCGCACGTACCAAAGATCATCTCCCAGTGAGCGAATTAATGCAGCTCCAGGTGCCCGATCCTTCAACTCTACGAGGGCGGTTATTGCGTTAACTCTAATTCCTCCGCTTGGATCTGAGATCAATTTTCTTATTGCTTTTGCTGCGGGCTTATATCTCATTCTCGATAAACCACGAATAGCATGAAGCTTTACGGTCATACGGTCATCTTTCAGGGCTTTTATTAAAAGTGGTGCGGCTGATTTGTCACCTATAGCCCCAAGGGCCAGTAAACTCCATTTGCGCACTCGAGGTCTAGACACATCCGAGCTGGAGAGTATCAATGGCTTAACAGTGGGTTTGCCAATTTTAACTAGCTTCTTGATAATTTGCTCAGCGATCTTATCGCTAGATGTATCAAGTGCCGAAATGAGTTTTTCAACTGTCGTATTCATATAAAGAAAGTACTAATCAATATGCTCACCGACAAGAAAAGAAAATTTTTAATTTAAACAAGTGCGACCTATTGCCAATGGACCTCACTTCAGCAGAGAGCCTGCGCCTTGCTATCTACTCCTTTTGATCAACCGCACGGAGGTGCACAAGGATGATCAACGGGAATCTAAAGTAAGGCCCGGAGGGAGGAGAAGCTGATGATGTTGAAAATTATTTATAATTAATATTGTAGGATTTCTCGGCTGCGCAGCAGTAGCAGGATGTCGGTGGTGCTTGCACACCAAGAGATTTGCGATTTCCAGCGCATTAGCCCCAAGTTCGCTGGACGAATCATGGGTAACACCTCATCACTATATGCCTTCTTACAAATGTGCCTTGAAAGCGCTGAGATGATTTCTGGTATGGCTGGCACATGCATGGTCTGGAAAAGCACAAATCAAACTGAACGCTTCGGATTCTTTGAAGTCGATTCTGGTAAATCAAGCAAATGAGAGGTCGAGGAATATGTGATTCACCCGAACTTGATAAAGTCCCTAAGAGTTGGTAAATGTGTTTGTATAAAGAAGTATCCAGAATCACGGGCCTACTTGGTCGATGTGGCCTCAAGTACATAAGCAAGTAATTTCAGGGGTTTAAGGGCCTATTTTTTTGTGGTATAGTGGCCTTAATAAGTGAGGTAAATATGTCGAAAAATACACCTAAATTACCAAAATCTGGCGGCGCACAGAGGGCACTGGATACAATTAAAAAACTTAGAAATCAGCAGCCATCAGATCGCTTAGTTAAAATTATTTCCGAATATGGAAATGATGTTCCCGCTGAGAAAGATAATGGCTCAAAAAAACCACCAGTCGCCGCCAAGGATTTGGAGATCTAGTTGGGACAAGCGTTACCTTTTTCCGATATCGATTTGTATTTGAAAGAAGGCACTAAAAGCGGCTGTATAGTCGATACCAATTTTGTTATCGCACTGACCGAAGAAAATCACGCCTATCATGAAGACTCACAGTTTCTGTATGAAAGGCTAGTGGAGTATCAAATTCCTTTGTACTGTACTGTTACTGTTCGAACGGAATTTATTGATTACCAGCGTAGAATAAAGATTACAGAAACATTGATGGATATGCTTTCGCCCTCATCAAAGTGGAAAATCTCAGCAAGTGTTCGTGAAATATTAAAAAAACAAAAAGGTTGGATTGATAATCAGTCTAACGAAGAAGAGCTCCCTTGTTTAACCGATGCTCGAATTAAAATTGCTAAAAAAGTCTTCTTACCGAGGACTCAATCTGGGCAAGTTGGATGGGTTGAGCTTTGTAAAGAGTACCTTACAGATAAACTTTTGAATGCGTGGCTGTCGCTTGAACAAGATTTGTCGCTTAACTACATTGATATGCGTGATCATGCATCCCAGGATCTTTTTGACAAAGAACTTAAATGGGAAAATATGTACCGGCTTTCAGAAAAAACAGCTCTTGGCAGTAATGATTCGATGATTTTGAATGTGCTTGTATCCAGCTCGCTGCCGTTTGTTGTTAGTGCAGACTATGACCTTGCATATGGAGTCATGCAGTCGAGCGCCGACAAAGTTATTTTAGTTCCAGATGCGCTTTACAAAAGAAATCTAAAGGGCTTGAGATTTTAGGCCCGAAGGATAAGTTTTGTGAACAGACATGACGAATTTGATATTTTGGGCTTTAATGATCCGACATAAAAGAAGGCCGCTTCTGCACAAATGACTTCGGCAAAAGATGTAAGTAAAAACTTACTTTAAACAGCTTGCCCACCAAACACCTTTAAGGTCATATTGCTTACAAACTTTTAGGCTCATGCAAATTTGATGTGGTGCAGTCCAGAAGCATTAGTTAGATGACCAACTATATTCTATATCGCTAGAATATCTTTTTATGAACACGATTAAACTTTCTTACAAGTATGATGATGAACATCAAGATACAGCAGAAGTTTGGATAGATGGTATCGTAGATGGAACTCCGCAGAGATTTATTCTTGATACAGGCTGCGCAACAACATGTTTATTTTATAATGATTTCTCTGCGAAATATACTTCATTTGGAGCTAAGCAGTATTCAAGCGCCTTTGGTTCAGCCACTAGTGAGTCCATCAAAGTTGCACAGATTGGCAGTGGTCCAATCCAACGGAAAGACATTTTGATTGCTAGGACAGAAAAGGGTGGTAACGACAAAAATCTGATTGGAATGGATTTACTAAAAGATTCAATTTTGCACTTAATGCCATCACAGCAAAAGGTTGAGATTTTGACGAGTTCTTCAATGAATACACAAGTGCAAGATCTTTTCTTGGATTCTGGATCTATACCATTTATTGAGTTGGATTTTGGAGAGCAAAAGGCCGTGGCAGTTTGGGATACTGGGGCAAGTATTACGATTGTGGATTTGAATTTTTTTAAACAATATCGAGAACTTTTTCATTCTGGAGGAAAAACAACTGGAACAGATTCAGCCGGTCACACTTTCGAAACAGAAATTTACATGATGAAGCCAATCAAAATTGGTGAACACTTATTCCCAACACATCGAGTGGTGCCGCTTGATTTAAATCATCTTGGTCCTAAAACTGGGCGAGGAATGGATTTTATTCTTGGATACAGCACAATCAGATATGCAAATTGGTTGATGGATTTTCCAGGAAGAAAGTGGTTCATTGCTAAAACGCTTTTTTAGTTTATGTTACTCCTGTCAATATTTACCCTGCCAAATAAGTCCAGATTCGTACTCACCAAAGGAACTGATCTTCCATGCTTGCGCCCAACTCCAGTTCCGCATTTGCTCCACCTCGTGACTGCTGGTTTATAACCAACCATTACTCCTCAGGAATTTGATCTAAAAGTTTATCTAAATTGGACTTGGGGCCGTCCAGAGGCATTGGGTTTTAATAACGCACGGTGCTTCGGCTGGCCATAAAGAATACTGGCTAATAACCTGAATGAAGTCTAAGGAGCGGAATATGTTTAAGGTCTTTTTTGGAATTGTATTTGCACTTTTGAATACGGCTAACGCCATTGAGTTTTCGTCTAAAGAAATAAAAAATGCCGATGGAGCAAATGAGTCTATTCTTCTTCGTATCGATGATTTTGGAACATATTCAGCTCTTTTTCGGAAGTCGTACTCAAATAGCATTCTTTGTGAGACAGGAAAAAATAGTTATTGGGAGCATTCGAAAGGTGATTTTTTATTTTGGTCCCTAGGAAAAGGGGGAGCTATCTCTTGTATGTCGGGAGCTAAGTGCCTGCTGTTAGAATTAGGTAAAAATGTTCCCTTTTTTTCCGAACAAGTTGTTGAACTTTTCGAAGTGCCAAACGGGACTTTGGCGCAAACACCGAACTCTCCACTTTGCCAATAGTTTCGGTCACTAAACACTCCCTTTTAATCGCACCTCTATTCACAACCCCTCAGACTTTCTAATCCCCACTTACCACGTGGGGATTTTTTATGGCTCACAGCCAGGATGTGAAGTGAAACGCAACTCGACTCAAGGGCCTTTGGCCACAAGGTGGAGTGCAAACGAAACTGAAGTTATTGGCCTACGGCCACGATGTGGAGCGAGAGCGAAACTGAAGTTCTAACAATGCGAGCTGTCGGGCCTTGTATCCTACTCCAGTTCCGTCTTTGCTTCACCTCGTGACCGCTGGTCCATAACCAAACCATTATTTCTCAGCAATTCGGTCTTAAAAGCTCAGTTAAATGCCACATAGCGCAGGTTTCTAGATTTCTTTAAAATTGACTCAATTTATCCTTCGTGGTGTTGTCGGGTCGATTTTTTTCTATGAAGAAGGTGTACATGTTGAAAACAATTGTTTTAGCTATCGGTTTATTAGTTACTAGTTTATCGCAGGCGTCAGCGAGTTCGGATTGCCCATCAAATTTAAATGGAAGCTATTTATGGCTAGGCGAACCTGAGGTTTATTTTCAACAAAGTTTCCAGGTTACGATAAACCAGAGAAATGAATGTTCAGAATTTTCCATTCAAATAGTAGTTAATGAGATGCTTAATATAAAGTTTACTTTGAAGCCTGGGCTCATCGATACCGTTGAAGAGATGTATCAAGGCCAATTAATTGGATACATGCACTCTACGGTTGCTTTTGGTCCAAATGAAATTGTAGAAACAAGAATACGTACTTTCTTTGAGGCAAACGGTGCTAATAAGTCTTTCACATCAGTTACAAGATATTGGTTAAATGATAAAGAACAGTTGGTCTTCGAAGAAACTACGTATAAGCCAAGAGCACCTTCGAAAGTAATTAGGGACGTTAAAGTATTAGATCGCATTAATTAGAATTCTGCTTAGGTTTAATCAAAACCTTATACTACACTAATTCCTGTTCTCAAATCATAAGACTTTCTCATCCCCACTCATCAGTTGGGGATTTTTGTTTGGGAAGAGTGTAGGATTGGGAGTGCAAGTGCAAGTGCAAGTGATGTTCTAACAAAGCGATCTGTCGTGCTTTAGGAGCAACCAACCATTACCACCAGAATTTTAGTCCTAGTAATTCAAGTTAATTGAAATAGGGGGGCCAGAACTTTTGTTTTTTGGCTTAGCTAACTTGTTCAAAAAAATTGTCCATGGGATATTGGAAATATGAATAAATTCTTATTAGTACTATTTGTTACAATAGCCTTTCCATTTTCAACTTTTGCAGATGAAAAAGTTACGATCGATCTGCCAAATGCAACTGGGGATGTCGCAGCACCGATCAATGATTCAAGGGCTTCCATAAATGCTTTTAGCTGTGCGGAAATTGCAAGCGGTTGGAAAGACAATGAAGTAGTTTCTAAACACCTAAAAATTGGATATGATCGTGGTTTAAAATTTCTAGCGTGGATGGAAAGTGCACATCGAGACAAAATGATTAAAGTCGGCATGAATATAGCTGGTTTTTGGAACATAAATTCTTTGGGAAAAAATATTAGCCCTGATTTTTATCTAGGGCAAGTTTCTGCCAGTGTTTCGTCTTTTATATTCGATAAGCACTTTAAGGAAAAACTTCCTGAATATCCGCCAAAAAACACTTTTGAATATTTGAAAAGTGAAAAGAAAAGAATTTTAGAGAAAAGAG
>JBKHVM010000097.1:0-6929 GCA_046570065.1 Bdellovibrionia bacterium | reverse complement strand
TCGAAGATAAACTCATCTATGGCTATGCTCTAGCCCGCACGACTCATTTTACAGTTCAACAAATGACTTTGCCTGTTTTTGAGTTTCTCTTAACAGGCAAAACCAAAGCGCGCCCCAAAAACTATACCGAAAATCTTAAAGCCATATTTCCAGATCTTCTAAAACTATTAAAAGAAGATGCTGCCAATATCCAAGCGGGACTCTACCCCATCGAAGTGCTCAAGCCAGAAAATCCAGTTAAGCATTTTACACGCTACCCACAGATTATTTTCGATGGTGTTTCCATAGCCAAAAGACGTAACAACAAAAAAGCTCATGAGTTTGGTCAAGAAGAGCAAAACTACATGCAAGAGCTTCCAGAGTATTACAAACGTAATTTTCACTTCCAAACCGGTGGTTATCTCACAGAACAATCTGCTGATCTTTATGAGCACCAAGTAGAAATTCTTTTTGCTGGCGCGGCAGATGCGATGAGAAGAATGATCATTCAACCTCTTAAAGCAAAATACCCTGGCGACGGAGAAGGCTTGCATTTTTTAGAGGTGGCCGCTGGTACTGGTCGCCTCACTCGTTTTGTCAAACTGGCCTTTCCGAAAGCAAAAGTAACTGTTTTAGATTTGAGTGAACCCTACTTAAAGCAAGCACAAGAAAAGCTAAAAGAATTTAAGCATATTAATTTTGTGCAAGGAGCTGGAGAGAGTCTACCATTTCAGAACGAAAGCTTTGATGCCGTCTACTCTTGCTACCTCTTTCATGAAATCCCAATGGATGTTCGACAAAAAGTGATCGCCGAAGGTTTACGCGTGCTCAAGCCAGGTGGATTCTACGGAGCTGTGGACTCGATTCAGCTTAAAGACACCGAACAAATGACTTGGGCTCTAGAACAATTCCCTGTGGATTTTCATGAACCGTTTTACAAGAACTATACTCAACACCCACTCGAAGATCTCTTTGCTGAACAAGGTGTTGAAAACATAGAAAGCCGTCTTGGCTTTTTCTCTAAAGTTGCTTCTGGAACCAAAGCACAATCTTAATACCTGGGACCTCTAGCCTTGAGTGGCTGGAGGTTCATTTTTATTTGGCATCAAACGCCAGAAATTTGCTGTGGCAATATCTAGCACTTCTAACGGGCTCATGTTTCTGAGCGTTGCGACTTTTTCTGCCACATCAATGATACTGTACGGTGGATTCTTTTGATCTTTATACTGTGGAGGACTCTGATCGGGCGAATCACTCTCGAGGAGCAATCTTTCTAGCGGAATTTCACGAACCGCCTGATGAAGTTTTTTATTTTCAGGGCGGCACAAAGGCCCCCCAACACTGAGATAAAAACCACGCTTGAGGTAATCTTCTGCCACAGCGGCAGAAGCATTAAAGGAATGAATCATTCCCCCACGCGGAGGGACTCCCCACACATCAAAAACTCGCAGAGCCTCATGATGTGCTTGCACTAAATGCAAAACAACAGGCTTGTGAGCCACTTCAGCTAATTCCAACTGCTTTTCAAAATAATCCAACTGTCGACCTTGTGAATCCTTCATGATGTGAGGTCTAAAATCCAATCCCAATTCTCCGAGGGCAAGAGCTGACCCCACAATTTGCGCTAAACTATCGAGAGCAATTTCACAGAGAGCCTCTTCATTTTGGGCTACAAAATAAGGATGCAAACCAAAACAAAGGCCGATTTTACGCGGAAACTTCTGAGCCAAAGATATTTGCCTTTGCCAATCTTCCGGACTCACTCCCCCCTGCATAAAAAAACCTAAGCCTAGTTCGTGAGACTCTGTGACTAGACTTTTGACTTCGTGGTCACTCCAACGAGGGTCTGCTAAATGTCCATGGGCATCGACCCAGTTGTTTGTTTGCGACATTGGACCTGAAGATAGCAGAAACTCAACACTCGACTCAATCATAAATCCGATTCCACCGATAAAAAACCATCAGGGAAGGTATATCTATGAGCAAAGTAACAACTCTTCATTTGGGCTATGAAATTCATTTTGAAAAAAACACTTATCAACCCAAAGCATTTCATTTTTGGAATCAGCCTCAGAACTTTGAAAAGTTCAAACCCACAGCTCCATTAAAATTTATGGCTGATGCGCTTTTGGGACTTAGTTTTGTCAAACTGAATAGTTACGCAAAGAGTCCTTTGTTAGTTCCTCATCTGAAATATGAAAACGTAGATCATGCTTGGAAAAATCTTGAGCCTCATCGCGAACTCTATGTTCGTTCACAAGAGCGAGTGCAAGCTCTACGCACTCCTCACTACAAACAACCTGAATGGGTCAGCAAATTTGAAACTTCCTTTATCGAGAACTTTGAAGCTTGCATCAAACCCACTGGCATTGATTTTAGTGAGTTTGAGTCTCTCCTTCACTCATTGAGTTGGTTGGAGTCAAAACTTGATCAACCTCTTCTTTATAATTTTAATTTGTCTTTTTCTCCAGCTTTTACAGAGAAGTTGCACGCATTTTATTCATTCTTATTTCATTTGCGCAGCCTTGTTGCCGTAGACTTCAATGCACACATTGAGGATCCAGCTCATGAAGGTGTGAAAGTAGATTCAATCACCGATTATTTACCAAAAGCAGAATACGTCGCCAATGATGCGATTCTCTATTATCAATTTAAAACTCTGGCAGAACCATGGCGCAACCGCCACCGCGAACAGGTCAATGGTGAACACCCCGCTGAAAAACTCTTTGTGGAACCTCTGCAAAGAGCCTTTTCAAAGTACGTACACAATGCGTGCTGCCTCATCGATCAGCTTCCCAACAACTTCTTAAAGGCCCTCAACCCTATGGAGTTGGAAGAAGCTCTTTATTTAGTACAAATGGATTGGCTCTTGGGCTCACCCGCGGGTCTATTGTTTAGAGTTCGTGAAGAGATTTATGGCATCACTCATGGTTATGAAAATATCTTTTGGCAAGACACCGAAAGAAAACACCATGGAGCTCCATCAGCTCTTACCGTGGCCGTGCAAGTCACACCTGAATGCTGGGGACAAAACTCAGCAGCTTAAAGTCCTGGCAACTTAAAATGATATTCTTGCAAAGCAGTGGGATCTTCAAAACGAAGTTCCACTGCTTTTAATGCGATTTGATCCTGGTCATAAAATTTAGGGGCTCCGTAAAGTGTGTCCCCAATGAGTGGATGCCCCATAGCTTGACTCTGAGCCCGTATCTGATGTGTTCTCCCCGTCAGTAACTCAATTTCGAGTAAACTCTTTTGTTCCTGAATCTCTAATACTTTGGCGAGCAATTCACATAATTGATAGTCTTGCTCTTGAGCCTGCAAAAAAACTTCTTTGGGGGCGCGAGGTGATGGCTTCATGTAATGGCGCCATAGCCCCTGCTCTTTTACCACGCCATGAGCTTGCGCTTGATAAATTTTCCGCACTTTTCGTGCCTTCAATAGATTATTAAACTCGCTCTGATATTCTTTTGTTTTAGCCAATAATAAGAGCCCCGAGGTAGGTACATCCAAACGATGAGTGAGAAAAAGAGGCTGACCAAGTTCTTGCGAGTAAAAGCTCAAAACATTTTCGTGCAGATTATCTACCGTGGGATGACAAGGAACCGCTGGCTGTTTATTGATTACCAAAAAGTTCTCATTTTCAAAAACTCGCACTTCAGCCAACGGCAACAGAGGCATAGGAAAGCGACGGGGCCTTGTATGCAACCGCAAGTAATCTCCACTGTCCAAGGCAAAGTCTTCACGAATAACCCTTTGGTTTTTGACATAAACACAGCCAAAAGAGATTAAAAAATGAGCAGAATACTCACTAACGAAGTTTAACTCTTCTAAAACAGAAAGAAGAGGTCCAGACCGGGGGCTATAAAGATGAAGAACTCCATATTCGAAGCCCCTCTGTAGAGTTAAAGACATAAACCTGTGTTAGCACAGCGCAATGCTTGTGTTCAAGTGCCTGAATATTTTAGATAGTATTACTTCATGGAAATTTATAACGAGCCCATTTTTATTTGGTTGTCCCAGTTCGCATTTGAACCTGGCATGGTTTATTTAGCTGTTGTGGGCATGATGGTACTCTCGTCTATTGGCTTTCCATTGCCCGAAGAAGTCACCCTCTTGAGTGTGGGATTTATGGCCTTCATCGGACTTCACCCCGATAAGTTTCCTCCGCCCTACGCCGGGGCTCCGGTGGTTAACGTCCATGTCGCAGCAGCCATTGCTTTTTGTGCTATTTTTTTTAGTGATTTTTTTATTTACTTTTTGGGGCGCCGCTATGGCCGTCGTCTCATCGAAAAGCCCGCCATGCGAAAATTTATCAGCGTTGAAATGATGGACAAAGTTGAAAAGTGGACTGCTAAGTATGGGGTTTTTGCTTGCGGTCTTTTCCGCTTTACTCCAGGTATACGCTTTCCGGGACACTTAGCTTGCGGTATGGCGAATTTTTCTGCCACTAAATTTGCACTTGTGGACGGAACTGCCGCTTTAATCAGCGTGCCCACACAAATTTATCTTATTGCCTATTATGGCGAGCCCATTTTAGCCGTGCTCAAAGAAATTAAGATCGTAGTCGCAGTCCTCATTGTGGTTGCGCTTGTGGCTTTTATTGTCCATAAAATTCGCGCCAAGAAAAGGGCGGCCGCTTAAAAAAGTGCGGCATTCGTCATCAAATAGATTTCATTATCTTTTGGTCTAAATAAAGCAACTTCCTCAGTGACAACTCCTGCCCGATTACGTGTAGGAGTTAAGCGGGGTTTGTTTGAAATTCCCAAAGTAAATGTCAGACCGCGAGTGGGACGAATCTCAAAACCCAACGATAACTTCGCGCTGGTATTGTGACGTGCTTTAATATTCTCTGCTTTGGATTCGTGATACCAAGTTTCTTCAAAACCAATGGCAGGTTTGATGGCTAAATACTTGTTGTAGTCCGCCACTAGCTCTAGATAATGTTCAAGTTCCGCTTGCTTGTTTGCACGAATAGGGTTGGTCACATAAACCCCATCTGGAAAGGTTTTAGTAAGAGGATCAAAATAAGCATTCTGTGACTGAATATAAATGTCAGGCTTAACCACATAGTTAAGAGTGCTAAAGCGTCCCACTGCCATTTCGGCATAAAGATCAAAACGCAACCGTGTGATCATCTTTTGATTTTGTGAGAATTCGCTGGTCGGCAAATAAACTTTAAAAGTTCCCGACAAATCCACAGGACCGATGTAACCCAGATCATAAAGTGAGTAGGCTAAGAACACATCAGAAATGCGAGCTTCTTGGGCATTGTTGTCACCATAACGATTAAAACCTGCAGTGCTAAACAGGAAAGGAACTCGGATACCAAACTTGCTGTCTGAATCGATGCGGTAACTACTACCAAAGTAGTTATAACTGCCAACAGAAGCTCCGCCTTCATCCAAAACAGAGGTTTCGACAGATGCGATACTAAAGAAAGAATAAGTCCACGCACTGCCGCCACCTTCGATACCCATGCGGCGCTCAATATCCTCTTGGGCGTGGGCTACTTGCGCCGAAATTAAAAACCCCAGAATGGCTAAAAGAAATTCAATGCTATTTCGCATGGACGCCCCTTTTGCAGACTGGCCGAATGTGCCATAACACCGAATGTTATGCAACTTTTGAGAAAATCTTAACCAATGTCTAAAGGAGTAAAGCCTTGTTTCCTTGCCTAAACCCACCTAAACTGCAGCCCATGAAAAACCTATTGTTGAAATTACTTACAGCCTTTGTTTTTTTTACTCTTCTCTCTGGTTGCTCTATCAAAATGCTTCCAGACAAGTGGGACCTACCACCTAAGGCAGAAGATGAAATCTCCATTATGCATTTTAATATCGAAAACCTTTTCGATACTGAAGATGACCCAGATCGTGAGGATCATGCCTATTTACCAGCACAGCTCAAAAAGACTCCAGAACATGCCAAATTATGTGCAAGCCAAACAGGCTATCGCTACAAAGAGTGCATGGAAATGGACTATAGCGAATCATTGATAAAGAAAAAGATGAGCAACCTTGCGAAAATTATTCTTGGCGTGGACAACAAGGGTCCTGATGTGCTGGTTCTCATCGAAATTGAAAATGAAAAAATTCTCAAACGCTTTAATGAAGAGTTCTTAAAAGATGCAAACTATCAGACCGCTGTTTTGCTTGAAGGTTGGGATCGTCGAGGCGTAGATGTTGCTCTACTTTCGAGATTGCCTCTTGCTGGAAAAGCGACTTTACATAAACCTGAAGTTAAAGATGAAACCGGTACCCTTGATACAGAAGCAACCAAAACTCGTGGTATTTTAGATGTGCCGTTGGCGTTGCCAAACAAAGAAACACTACATGTCATTGGAGCCCATTTACCGTCACAAGCAAACCCTACAAAAGAGCGTGAACAGATCCTCAAACAAATCGTAAATATCATCAAAAACAAAGGTGAAAATGCGATGGTTGTTGCCGGAGGAGATTTTAATATTACGGCAGAAGAAGAAGACAGCAATAAGCTCTTTAAAAAGATCGCCACTCCGATTGTGGATGTCTCTCACTTTGTCGGCTGCAAAAAGTGCCCTGGCTCACACAATTACCGCAAGAGATGGTCATTCTTAGACGTTCAATTGTATTCACCAGCACTTAAATCAGAAGGCAAGGGATCTTACCGCTATCTCACGGAAACAATCGATATCATCCGCTACGATGATTTACACATTGAGCGCGGCAAATACCCCATGCGCTGGAGCTGGGAAAAGAAAGAGGGAGTCTCAGACCACTTCCCGATCTACGTGCGCCTCAAAAAACGCCCCACTGCCACAGAACCTTCTATTAAATAAAGAACTCACACCGCCCCAGCTTGCCTTGGGGCCCTCCTCCTAGCGTTGCAGGAAGCACGGAACCCACCTTTTGCTTCTTGGGGAGCACAGCCCTTAAAGGCCACTTACCGTTTTAGAGCTGCCTCGCTTTACC
>JBKHVM010000096.1:0-7095 GCA_046570065.1 Bdellovibrionia bacterium | reverse complement strand
ATGTCTAAATCAAACATACTAATATCAAAATAATAAGTCTTCCCGAAAACGGTATAAGAAAAACAACCTTTTTCATTGGCGCTAAGATTATACCCACCACCCCACCATTCATAGCCCTCTAAGCCGTGGGCTGTATTCACTTTGGAATCAGGATTTTGGACATAAAATAGATCTGTTTGTGGATTGATCTCCCCCACAATATTGCGCGTATGGTGTCGCCACCGAATTTTTGGGTCTGACAAAAGATTATCATTTTCATCTAACATCTTTAACTGTTCAGCTGTGTGATAAAGAATTTTTACTTCGTTATCCTTAAAAAGATCTTCGTATAAAAATCGCATTTTTTCTACGGGATATAACTTGTATTGAGTATTGTACTTAGTTGCTGGTATGAGCAGATGAGAGTGCCCCATATCTGGAAAAAAAACTGCATCTACTACCTGCATTTCAAAAGCTCTCTCGATATGTCGAGCAACCGAGTTTACAAAGTTTAGATTCACAACGATGTCCCCTCCTCGATCATCATAATAAGGAAGCGCTATCTCATGACGATCAGGATTCCAATAGGCACGACGATCCAGTCTTTTAGGGCTTTTATACATTTCGGAAAATTTTGAGAGCATCTCCAACAAATCATATCCCCACTTAAAATCCTCAGAAAATATTTTTGGCTCTTGTGCCTGTGGCTGCCCGCACCTTTGAGCAATGGATTCTAAAGAATTCGCAAGAGCTCCAAATGAATAAAAACAAATAACAAAAAAGGTCATCCAGAATTTAAGACTGTTTCTCATACTGCCTCGAACAACTTTCCTGAGGGTGATTCGGCTCCGCTATCTGATGGATGCAGTATCGATACCACCTTAGAACGGCAGTGAGCCTTTTGATGTGTTTACATTTTGGACACTCGCCCAAAAACGCATACGAAGGAGTAGTAGTATTAATATACCACCTATGAAGGCAAGGCTTCCATGGAAAGCCCTAAAATTCCACTGCACCCAGGGTTGTGCTAGAATCATTAGGCACATCTGCATGACCAAAACCCAAAAAAGGCCTTTCGCAAGAAACCTTTCTTTTTCAAAAATTGTAAGAATGATTGCGCCCAAAAAAATGTAATGAACGCCTGCAACGGCAAAGGCGTGATGAGCATTATTAGGTACTAATGGCAAAAGCACGAGCCCACCAGCAACAGGCCCCCAGAGAAAATATCTAAATTTTTCTACTAGGCTTCGCATAATAAAAAATCCTATGACAATTCCAGAAAGGCATCCCCACCAAAATGAGAGCAAGCCTGTCACGTACAATCCATAAAAGAAAACACTAATATGAAAGAACCAAAATGGCAGCCCCGGCTTTTGTTTTAAAGTTCCTAAAACATACGGCACAATAACTCCAAATAAAATTGCAGTAAGGAAGGCTCTAGCACTTGCTGCAGCGGTTACCCCTAACCCCATTTTTGGCAGAACAATGACTGCTATAAGAAAAAATAGTGATAGCAACATACCGGGGAGCAATTGCGAATGCCATTCTTGATTAGAGAAACGCTGACGATGGCGCCAGATTGAAGCTAGCCAAATAAAAAAGACACCTCCTGAGAGAATCTTTGCTAACAAGCTGTACCCTTGTGTCAAAAAAATAAGAATTGTGAAAAAAGAAAAAAACCAAAAATACCTTTGTCTCGCAAAAAAGTTATTTTGCCACAAAACAAGAGGTAAAAAGAAAAGATAATAACCCGCATGTGTGTGAGTGCGGTACCAATCTAAAGCCAAATACTCCGGTAAGAATCCTGCAAAACTGAGTCGAAGTACAATGCCACTGCCAAGAGAGAAAACTAAGCCCCAAAACAGGAAAGCCTGAATAAACATTACTCAATCCCAAGAGTGATATTCACTAAACATTCCACTTTGAGAATTTGAATATAAAGGTCAGAAGTTTGAATTATTCCTTGTTTAGACCAAGGACTCATCAGACGAATCACAGACTCAACTGTAACTCCTAAAGTGTCAGCAATTTCTTGTCGCGTGAGAGGAATTTTCAACTTGCTGGAACCATCTGGACTTACATTATCCATAAAATCTAAGAGCAATTGTGCCACTCGCACGGAGAGATGAGATCTCATTAGAGCTTTGTGCGCATGCATTTGCTGCATTCTTTTTGCTAGCAACTCTTGCACGCGACTTATCACGGCTCCGTTCATCTGCCATGCTGTTGGATAAACTTCTCGAGGTATTTTTAAAAAACGAGAAGCCCCCATTGAAACCACCCTCACAGGGTAAATTGGTTTGGGATTTCCCATAATCAGCGCTCCCACGATATCCCCAGGAACTACAACTTGCACTATAGAATCATGACCATCAAGAGTAGGCCGACAAAGTTTGTAAGCTCCACTTAGAACAATCCCAAAATAATGAGCTTCTTCTTCGACCTCAAATAGCACTTCACGGTGCTCGGTAAAGAGAACTCTTCCCCCCTCACAAAGATAACGAATAATATTATCTCCAAACCCCCGAAACTGCTCAAACTGTTTTAACTCTTCCAAATGTGCATCCATAAATTCAATATACATGAGGATTACAAAAACACAATTCAGGCTTTGCGACGGGGATAAGACAAAATACCTGCACTCTTCTTCGTTTTTTATCTAGAATGCCTTTTAAGCCAAGACCACAGCGATGTTTTAGCCTTCTTTAGATCAGAAATGCGCGAATACTCTTGAGGAGAAAAATACTTTCGAATCTCTTGGTGAGAATCAACTGAGAAGCCAAACATATGAAAATCAATACTCTCGACTCTCGCTTCTGCCACAGCTTTTCTGAAGTCATGAACTCCATAAAGGCCTTCATAAAAGTCAAAATCTGTAGGCTTTAGATCACTTAAAAAGAGAAGCATTTTGCGAGAACTCGGATCCTTCTTTAAAATTTCAGTGGCATGACGAATCACCGGTCCAAGCCGTGTAGAACCTCTTGGTTTAATTGCTGACTCGTCAAATAAAATACCCTGCCCGCGGTCAGACTTTTGAGATATCCAATCAAATCGCACTTCATGGCGAGTATTAGAAAAAAAGCTCGCTGCACTCCAAGAAATCTTTTCATTTTCTAAAACATTCATCACGACCTTAAGAATCGAGAATTCTAGGTCTAATATACGGCTGTCTCCAATCCAAGAATCTGTGGAGAGACTACGGTCTAGAAGAATGAGAACAGACCAATCTGCAATATGTAGTTCTTTGTTTTGATAAATTCTTTCACTTGGTTGGGTTTTGGCATTGAGGTCAGATTTAAAATGAATCAATCGATCGAGATCTAACTCATTCCCTTGAAGCAGCCCTCTTTGCCAACGTCGCTCATTGAGCTCTGCTTTAAAATTATTTTGTAGGTAATGCGCCACATTTTTCTCATCTTCAGAAAGAGCTAATTTTTTTTCAAAGTGATGCTTTCCTTCGTGAAGCTTTACCCAGTTTCTTTTAAAAGAAGCCTTTTTATAATTCCACTCTGGATAGCGAAATATCTTGTCGGTTTCTTGCGAGCTACTTTCTTCCAAAATGTCATGACCGTCAGCAAGTTCCGCTTTGATAAAAGCCACAGCCTGCTCTGTGCTATTCAAAGTTGAATCAATTTTTAATTCCTTCAGGGCCTTTTGATGTTCATCCAATTCATCACTGGCTTCAATTTTTTTATTTCCACCTTTAAATTGATCCAAGGTAAATATTTTCTCTAAGGTGTGAACTAAAGGATTTTCATCTTGCGAATTATCAAACTCAGCCAGTCTTTTAATTTTCTTTGAGCGTGAAAGCTTGACGCTTAGTTTTTTAGTATTTTCAGCATCTTTTATAATCTGAATTTGTCCTTGGGAATTCCTTTTGATATGGCTTTTTGCTTCAGTAAAACTTCGACTCCCCCACTTCTTTTGCAAATCTTCATTGGACCCATTAAAAAGATGGGGGAATTTTTCTATTAGATGTTCTAAATTTTGTGTTAACCCCGGATATTTATATTTTAGGTAACTCACAATTTCCAAATAGGGAGTAGATATATCTATAGGTGCCGTCAAAAGTAAACTATTGAGCACATAAAAAGTGTAGGCTAAATCTTTATCACACTTCACTCGAATTTTCTCAGGTAGATATAGATTCTCTCCGTCAAAAAAGGCCTCATCAGCAACAGCCACGATCTGAACTGGATAACCCCAATTCCATTCAGCTAAAATAGTAAGCTTCTTTTTATAGTTTTCTAATAAATATTCTTGGCCACGTCGCGCTTCAAGCTTGTTCGTGTAAAAGTCATAAAATCGACCAAAAAGCTTTTCATCCCAACTCATAATTATTTCCTAAAAATGAAGGGCGACCAGATCTTTTAAGGCTTCTGTCACTTCAGGATCGTCACTAAGAGCTTGAATCACAGCAACATCCATGGCTGCTCTCGTGGGAGCTCCGGACTGAATAAGAGCAGCTGCTGCAATTAGTAATCGCGTTGAAACTGTTTCTCTAAGATCGAGGTTCTCAAGAGCGCGCACTTTGTTGGCAAACTTGACTAGCTTTTCTGCCATATTTGAATCCACTTTTCCTTCAGCAGTAACGATTTTGATTTCATCCTCCTCTTGAGGGTAATGAAACTGCATAGCCATAAATCTTTGTTTGGTTGATGGCTTAAGTTCTTTGAGATGGCTCTGATAACGAGGATTGTAACTGGCAACTACCATAAAGCCTGGCTTTGCTTGAATCTCTTCATTTAGTTTTTCTATGTAGAGAGTTCGACGATGATCTAACACAGGATGAAGAGCTACGATAACATCCTCACGAGCTTCCGCGACCTCATCAAGATAAAGAATTGCACCTAACTTCATCGCACGCACCAACGGTCCATCCTGCCAAACTGTTTCTCCACCTTTAAGTAAAAATCTTCCAATGAGATCTACAGCTGATGTTTCTTCATGGCAGGCCACTTCAATTAGAGGACGATCTACTACTTGCGCCATGAACTGCACAAATCGAGATTTGCCACATCCAGTGGGCCCCTTTAGAAGAAGAGGCCAACTGAGTTCAAAGGCTTTTTTAAAAAATGAAACCTCTTTATCTTGTTCAAGATAAAACAAATTATTTTCTTTCAAGCAGAACCTCGTCATTGGGAAGTCCAAAACTAATAAAGTTCCAAACATAAGCAATGATGCCGACAGTAAATAATGTCGCAGCAAAGATTAACCCTAGAAAGTGGACTTCAACTTCCTTTTGCACAGCTAAAAAGTCCATACCAATCCTTCGCTCTAAAACTACCTGTGTGACACCTGCGATACCAAAAGCAATGGTCATTGCTGTCATACCAATATTAGAGGTCCAAAATGCAAATGTATTAGTCCCAGTGTCTGCAAGTTTTCTACCGGTCATAATGGGCATCGCATAGGTAACAATTGCCAAGATCAACATTGCATAAGCTCCCCAAAAGGCCATGTGTCCGTGCATTGCCGTGACTAAAGTTCCATGAGTGTACATGTTCACCTGCGGAAGAGAATGCGCAAACCCCAAGAATCCAGCTCCGACGAAAGACATCACACCTGTGCCAATAGTCCACGAAAGAGCGGTACGATTAGTATTATTACGTCCACCTCTCTTTGCCATGATGATGGCATACATAGCCATTCCCAAGAATGCCAGAGGTTCTAATGCACTAAAAAGTCCACCGATCATCAACCAGTAGCGAGGTGTTCCAATATAGTAATAGTGATGACCTGTACCTAAAATTCCGGAGAGAAAAGTAAAACCAACAATAATATAGAGCCATTTTTCAATGACCTCACGATCCACTCCCGTAAGTTTTATTAACAGATAGGACATAATAGCACCCATGATGAGCTCCCACACACCCTCAACCCACAAATGCACAACCCACCAACGCCAATAAGAATCTACAGTTTGATTTACCGTTGGAATCATCCCCGGAAGATAAAGCAAAGCTGCCATCAAAAGACCAAAGAAGAGCACCATAGAGGTTGTCGTGTAACGTTTAGATTTCCAGATCGTTCCACCGATTAGAAAAATAAAAAGTAGGACATCTATCACCACTAAATAATCCAAGGGACGAGGAATTTCTAAAAACTTACGTCCTTCCCACCAATTAAAATGAAAACCAATAATGGCTGTCACTCCAACAATAACTAATCCTGCCCATTGAACAATCGCAAGCTTAGGAAAAATAATTTCTCTTTCTGATTCATCAGGAACAATCCAATAAGCAGCACCCATAAATCCAGCGAGTAACCACATGACTAAGAGATTTGTGTGAGTTGCTCTTGCTGCATGGAAAGGAATCCAATCATGCAAACCATCCATACCCATATGGGCAAAACCCATGATAAATCCATAGACTAATTGCAACGAAAAAAGCAGCATACAGGTTGCAAAAAATAAATATGCTATTTTCTGAGATTTGTATTTCATATCAGTCCTCACCTATTTCTGAATCATTAAAAAATTAACAATTGCTTCAAGATCAGCATCCGAAAGTGGAAGTGTTGGCATCGTTGTATCAGCTTTGACAGACTTAGGATCCTTTATCCAAGCTGTAAGCCATTCACGAGTTTGACGAGAGGCAATTCCGTCCAAAGCGGGACCAACATTTCCTCCTTGGCCAGCTAGAGCATGGCAAGCTGTGCACACTTGCTGATAAGTGGTCGGCATTGCAACACTCCCTGAAAGTGGATCATGAACCGCTGCTGCTTTTTTGGGCGCCAAAGGCGGATCAGCAGGAAATCCATTGAGATCTACTTCACCTGCCCACTTCAAAAAAGCTACGAGCGCGTCGATCTCTTGCTCTGTAAAATCATATTTTTGCATCTTCCGGTCATTGGGGTACATGGCTTGTGGATCTTTTAACATCTGTCGAATAAATCCTTCGCCTCGTCGCTCATAAACCTTAGTGAGCTCAGGCGCATAATATGCCCCCTCACCAAACAAGGTATGACATCCCATACAGTTATTGTGCTCCCATAGATCTTTACCTTGCTTCACTGCTGCCGTAATCGCAGCCTCATTAGTCTGTTGAGGTATTCGCTTAAAGGTATCGATGGTAAGAAGCACAAAAGCAGCCGAACATAGGCCTGTACCAA
>JBKHVM010000095.1:0-7732 GCA_046570065.1 Bdellovibrionia bacterium | reverse complement strand
TGCGGAACTTCTTTTAACGTCTAAAATCAAAGCCACTCAAGAGTGCGATTTAAAATTCTAAATATAAAAAAAGGGCATGAAAGTTACATGCCCTTTTTGTTTTTCAATGAAGGCGAAAGACTTTAAAGCCACATATTCCATGTGATCAGTGCCATCTCTGCAAAATACTGCTGCCGTCTTTCTTCCATAAGCGGGGAATTATGTGGAGACTGTAAGCGTATTTTTCGAGATTGGTTGTTTTTTGCGAGTCTAATTTCAACTTCATTTTTTCCGAGGCTGAGGACTGTAAGCTCTAACTGCTGCTGATTGAGATCAAGAGTGTTCACAGCATAGTTGTGGAAATTAATCTTACTATGCTGCTGAATTTTGCGAATACGTGAGAAGAGTTTGTTGGAGAGGAAGCTTCCCGTAGCTAAATCTGTTATTTGTACTTGTGGGTAAGACTTTAATTTTTGAATAAAACTGTCGATGATCTCCTGACCATTACGAGTGATGGTGATGTTATTCAGTTTGTTATCTAAGGAGCTTAGCAGTGGAGCGAGAGCCTCTGCTTCAGATTGGTTGTAACTCACTTTAACTTCAACATAGGGTAAGTGCACACGATACCCAACTTCTACTTTTTCTTGCAAAGCTTTAAAGTTAGAAAGTGCTTCTTGGACCATGAGGGCAACATCAGACTCGCCAACGCCAAGAGTGTCCCAAGCTGAAGTTATTTTTTTATCAAGATGAGCGCAAAATGTTTTTAAGAAATCTGTTATACCATGATGCCAAATCGAATGAACTTCTCGTGGGGGGCCAGGTAAAACAAAAACTTCTAGGTTCTTGTTTTTAAAATGAAAGCCATTGGCAGTGCCTTCAAAGTTTTTAAGGACTCTGGCGTTTTTAGGAAAATAACATTGTTGTCGTTGTATCTCTTTAACTGAGTAGCCACGGGAGAGGAGTCTCTCGCTCAGCATGTCCCATGATTTAGGATCGTAAACCATTTCTTGCTGGGCCCATTGGGCTACCACATCGCGCGTGAAATCATCAGAGGTGGGGCCGAGGCCACCAGTGACAAACAACAAATCTGCAGACTTCTCTGCAAATAACAGGGCTTCCATAATGAGATTAAAATCATCGGGAACAGTTAAGTGCCAAGGAGTTTGCACTCCTAAATCTTGCAATTTTTTAGAGATCCAACTGGCGTTGCTGTTGGTGATTTGGCCACTGGTAATTTCGCTGCCGATAGCGATGACGATTGCTTTCATATGCTCCTTAAAATAGGCCCCTTTGGGAGTAAGGTAAAGCGGCTCTGTGAACTCACACAGATCAATTGACCTAACGCGCCATAAGAGGCTTTTCTTGCCTCTCTTCGCCCGCTTCCTTACAACCTAGAGCAACACTTTCACTATAGAGGAGTTCGGCATGTCACAAGTGGATTGGAGAGCCTTTGATCTTTATAACCCAACACCAGAACATGGAATGATTCGTGAGACCATTCGCTCATTCACCGAAGCAGAAGTGGAGCCTCAGGCCCACGAGTACGATCGCAAAGAGCAGTTTAATTTAAACTTATTTCGTAAATTAGGTGAGTTAGGCATTCTTGGAATCACTGTCCCTGAGGAGTATGGTGGAGCAGGAATGGATGCCATGGCAGCGACCATTGTTCACGAAGAGCTTTCAGCTTCGGATCCTGGATTTTGTTTGGCATTTTTGGCTCACTCCATGTTGATGGTTAATAACCTCGCAGTGAATGGCTCCCATGAGCAAAAAACAAAGTATCTTCCTAAGCTTTGCAGTGGCGAGTGGGTTGGAGCCATGGCGATGTCAGAGCCGGCAGTGGGAACTGACGTGTTGGGAATGCAAACAACAGCAGTCAAACAAGGTGATAAGTATATTCTAAATGGTCGTAAAATGTGGATCACTAATGGCACTATAGATGAGAACAACACACCTTGTGATGTGGTTTTAGTCTATGCCAAAACTGGTGAGAAAAACGGTCGTGCTTTGATTTCTACTTTTATCGTTGAAAAGGGAATGAAAGGTTTTGCAGTTGGCCAAAAAATCAAAGACAAACTTGGCATGCGTGGCTCCAACACTGCTGAATTAGTTTTCGAAAACTGCGAAGTACCGGTGGCGAATCTCATTGGCGCAGAAGGCGATTCGATGTTGCACATGATGCGCAATTTAGAAATTGAACGTCTGACTTTGGCAGCAATGTCGTTGGGAATTGCTCGTCGTTCTGTTGAGATTATGAATCGTTACTCTGCAGAGAGAGAGGCTTTTGGTAAACCACTGAGCTTCTTTGGTCAGGTTCAGAGATATATTGCAGATTCTTATGCTGAGTACAAAGCTTCTCGAGCTTATGTTTACGAGACAGCTCGCCGTATGAATTTAAATCATGAAGGAAATCGTTTGGACTCTGACGGAGTTAAGCTTGTAGCTACGACCATGGGTAAGGTTGTTGCAGATCGTGCAATTCAAGTTTTGGGTGGCTACGGTTATGTGGGCGAGTACATTGTCGAGAGATTGTGGAGAGATGCTAAGCTCTTAGAGATTGGTGGCGGCACATTAGAAGCTCACCAAAAAAATATCACTCGCGATTTGGCAAAACAGCCAGAAATGCTTTTTAAATAGCATGTTCCCATTTACAGCACAGATTCCTATTAGTGCACATTTAGATGTGCACTATCAAATAGTCCTAGATAAGATCGGGCCTCTCTTAACTGAGGCTCGTCGGCAAAAAATCAAACAAGTTATCAGTGGACGCAATTTTTCCAACGCCGTCGTTCTGGAGAGTATCTATGACCGCGGCAATATTTCAGCAGTCATGCGCAGTGCTGAAGGCATGGGTTTTGCGAATATTCATGTTATCGAGACTCAAGAGAAGTTTAAAGAGTCAGCTCGTGTAACTCAGGGTGCTGACAAGTGGGTTGAAGTGCAAAAATGGAAATCCACCACTGAAGCTATCAAAAACTTAAAAGCTCAAGGCCACCGTATAATTGTGACTCATCTCGAAGCGGCAAAGCCACTCCATGAGATTGATTTTTCAACGCCGACGGCATTGGTGTTGGGAAACGAAAAAGATGGTGTGAGTGCTGAAATGATTGCAGCTGCTGACGAGAGAGTCATTATACCTATGTCTGGTTTTGTGCAGAGTTTTAATATCTCGGTAGCTGGAGCTTTGTGCTTCTATCAGATTTCTCAGGACCTTTTGCGGAGAAAGCAGCAGGTAGGAGATCTGTCTGAGGAACAGAAAAAGATTCTCGAAGCATATTACTATTTACGGACGCAGGATTCTGCTGAAAAATACCTAGTAGAGATGTTCCAAAGAGGGCAGGTCTAAATGAAGTATTTAATTTTAGTTTTTACAGTCTTATTGTTATCTTCCTGTGCTAACTTTAAAAAAATGATCTGTGACTGTGAACCTGAAATTATTTACGTAGAAGATACAAAGTCTTCTAAGTACGCCACAAAATTAAAACCTAAAAAAGCAAAAACAAGTGCTGCTGCAAAAGCAGCACCAGAGAAAAAACAAACAACAAACGCAGCAAAAGATGAAGTTCTTCCTGATGCGAATCGTGTTGAGCTCACTCCAGAAGAAAAACAAGATGAAGAACTGGAAATGTTGGCTTCTGTCACCGAAGCTATGGATGCTTTTTTATTTAAAAAAGAAGAAGATAAGTTTTTTAAAGTCTGTCAGGATCCGCATTTAGACTGTTATCTCAATAACAAGTACTATCCCAAAGGAAAAAAGAAAGTGCGTCGTAAAGCTCCGCCGACAATGACTGGTTCTAAACTCGGTAGTGGCGAGCCAAAAGGCACTCAGCTTCGTTACGAATTTTTCAGTAACTAACTCTATTGTTTTCGAATAATAATGGATTTCATTAAAGGCGCTTCGTCTGGTGTTTCAAAATCTAATCCCCCAGAGGGAGTATGGGTGACTTTAATCGGCACTTCTCGATTAATTTTATCGACTAGCTTTTTGAGTGTATCTAAATCCCATTGCTCGTAGTTGGTGGAGAATAAGATCAAACCACCTTTATTGAGAATCAAAAGACAGCTTGTCAGCAATTGCTCCCACTGTTTGGCTATAGAGAAAACTCCCTCTTTGGATCTGCCAAAAGAAGGTGGGTCGCAGACAATAACATCAAATTTACGTTTACGTCGGTATGTGGCTTTTAAGAAGAAAAGGACATCAGAACACCAGAACTCATATTTTTCTGGATCAAGGCCATTGAGTTTAAAATTCTCTTTGCTCCAATCCAAAAAGTTTTGACTCGCATCTACACTGACAACTTCAGTGGCGCCGCTAAGGGCTGCCATCACACTAAATCCAGAAGTGTAACTAAATAAATTAAGCACACTTTTTTGAGCGCTATGAGAAGCTAACCACTGGCGATTTTCTCTCTGATCTAAAAAAAGTCCTGGAGAGAGGCCTGTATCTAAACGTAATTCTACTTGCATTTGATTTTCCCAGGCATGCCAGCGCTCCGGGGAGTTGTTTAAATTCCAGAGAGTATTTTGAGTAGGGTCGTTGCCGCGATTGAGCATCTTGCGAACAACAATTTTTTTGTCATAACGATCAGCCCATTCTGCAAACCTATTGAGATTAGCCTCATCGGGATCAGCTTCTCCATACCAGTAGACGAACCAAACATTGCCATACTGATCAATGCGATAGAGTTCATTTTCTAAGTGGCTTAAGCGCAAGCACTGCTCTGGTATACTTTGCCAATTGTAAAGAAGTTTGCGGCGATCAAGGGCAAAATGCAGTTGTGCATCTTCAGGAGATAAGGGCACTTCTGCCCATGACGGTAGTGGACTTTCTACTCTCTGTGTAAGGCCAAGGTGATTAAATTCTAGAGATTCTGAATGTAGGCACAGTTGAGGCCACGAACTCCCACCGTGGTGTTGGTCTCCAAGAATTGGCATGTTAAGTAGTTGGGCGTGCAAGCGAATCTGGTGTGGTTTGCCAGTTTTTGGAAAGGCTCTCCACAAATAAAAGGAACCTAATTTTTTAACAAAGCTAAAATGAGTTTCGGAGTTGGGAGCTTCCCCTTCAACATTCACAAAAGCATTTTGCACTTTTGTTATGTGACTCTGAATACTGCGATCAGCAGGATGAGTTTCACGATCGGTTAAAAAGAGATACTGTTTTTTAACTTGGTGTTTTTCGAACTGTTGGGTCAGTGATTTAGCTACTTCGGAAGACTTAGCAATTAATAGGAGCCCTGAAGTTTCTTTATCTAAACGATGTATGACATAGAGTTTTTGATTAAAGTGATCTTCTAAAAGTTCAACAAAACCTTTTTTGCCAAGATCCGGTGCATGTGTGTTGATGCCTGCTGGTTTATAAGCGACAATATAGTCATCAGTTTGAGGAAATATAAGGCTTACAGTCTGTGTCATGAATTTATCTTAATGCGCTCAAGTAACAGGGTCATCAAAGACTTGCCTAGACTTGACGGTCTGGTTTTTGTACACATAATGAAGATGTTTAAAACGGAGGAATCCATGCGCCTATCAATGAAAGTATCAGTTCTTGGTTTAGCTTTATTTGCCTTGTTAACAAGTGGTTGTGGAATTCAGAGTATTCCTCAAGCTAAAAATGATGTGGAAGCATCAATGGCAGAAGTTACCAATCAATACAAACGTCGAGCAGACTTGGTTCCAAATTTAGTTGAAGTCGTTAAGGGTTATGCTGCCCATGAGCAAGAGACTTTAACGGGTGTGGTTGAAGCAAGAGCGAAAGCAACTCAAATCACAATTGATCCTAGCAAAGTGAGCCCTGATGATTTGCTGAAGTTTCAACAGGCCCAGGGGCAGCTGTCGCAAGCTTTAGGGCGCTTGATGATGATTACAGAAAATTATCCCAACTTAAAAGCAGATCAAAACTTTAGAGATTTGCAGGCTCAACTTGAGGGAACAGAAAATCGTATCACTGTGGCTCGAGGCAGATATATTGAGTCAATTAAAGGATTCAACAATCTAGTAACGGTGCCTCCCACTTCTTGGACAAATTCGCTATTTTACAGATTCGAAAAAATGCCTCAATGGGATGTTGCTGAATCTGAAAAAGAAAAAGTAGAGAAAGCTCCAGAAGTTAAATTTTAATGATGAGCAGATTTGTAATCTTTTTTATGCTGATGGCTGCGCCTTATGTTGAGGCGCAAGTCGCTGTTCCTGCTTTGAGTTCTCCCGTTATTGATGAAGTGGGTTTGATGACTCGTAGTCATCGTAAAGAACTTGTGGATTTGTTATATCGGTACAACCAGCAGGGCAAGTCCCAGGTTCAAGTCTTGATTGTTGCTACCACTCAGCCAGAAACAATTGAGCAGTATTCCCTTCGCGCAGTGGAAAAGTGGAAATTGGGTGACGCGAAGAAAGATAATGGATTGTTGCTCGTTGTTGCCTATCAAGATCGTAAAATTCGTATAGAAGTCGGGCAAGGATTAGAGGGAGCCATACCCGATATTTACGCCAAAAGAATTATCTCTGATTTAATGACTCCCATGTTTAGAGCACAAGAGTACTCAGCGGGAATTGTTGCGGGTGTTTTTGAAATTCTCACTTTGGTGGATAAAGAATTTGTTGAAGCGAATCCTTCGCCTAAGTTGCGACAGAGGGGATTTGCTGGAGACTTTCCATTGCTTCATTTTATCGGTTTTGTGTTTCTTATGATCTTTCTCTTAAAAGCTTCTGGTGGTGGCCGTGGTCGTGGTGGTCGAGGAGGCTTTAATGGTTATGGTGGATTCGGTGGCGGCGGAAGCTCTGGCCTAGGTGGCTTTGGTGGCGGTGGCGGCTGGTCCGGAGGAGGCGGCGGCTTTAGTGGCGGTGGTGCCTCAGGGGGGTGGTAACATGAATCAACCTTGGATCAAAAAGTATCTAACAGCAGTTGAAGTTCAAGCGTTAACAGAAGTGGTTGCTAGATCTGAAACTACCACTCGCGGCGAAATCGTACCAGTCATCGTGAAGTCCTCATCAGCAGTCAGGCACGTGCCTTGGATTTTGGCTCTTTTTATGATGTGGATTCTATCTTTAACAAACTCGCCTGTTTTGGATTTCCTTTATCAAGGCTGGTACAGTTTATTGTGGTTTCCTATTTTCTTGGTTTTTTTAGGTTTGGGTTTTGTGCTCAATCATTTTTCTTGGGTGCAAAGGCTTTTTACTCCTAATGCTGATGAAATAGCAGCAGTGAATCGGAGAGCTCACCTCGAATTTTACCTGAATAAAATTAATCATACTCAGGAGGCCGTGGGTATTCTTATTTTTCTATCTCTGATGGAGAGAAGAGTGGTGATTCTTGCCGACAAAGGTATCAGTCAGGTGTTACCTGAGGACACATGGCAAAAACTTGCCGACGAATTGATTGCAGCTATTAAAGCGGGAAGAGCCTTTGAGGGTTTAAAGGTGTGTATTGAGAGTTGTGGTACTTTACTCTCCCAGCACTTACCGGCAAGGGCTGAGAATTCTAACGAGCTGTGCAATCAGCTTGTGATTAAAGAATAATTGCGATACATTTTTTCCTGATGCGGCCGTAGCTCAGCTGGATAGAGTACTTGGCTTCGAACCAAGGTGTCGGGAGTTCGAATCTCTCCGGCCGCACCAAATTTGTTTAAATCACGATAGTCAATTATTATTTCTTTGTGTCTCAATTTAAGAAAATCGTAAATAAAAATGGGTCTTTATGACGCAGAGGTGGTTTTCCCAAAAACTAGACCAGCATTTATGATATCATCGGCGCCGGTTC
>JBKHVM010000094.1:0-7903 GCA_046570065.1 Bdellovibrionia bacterium | reverse complement strand
CTTGATAGCCAAAATGAAACACGCCATGGAGCCCAAGAGTATTTTGAACTACTAGCTTGTACGCAAGTTGGAAACTCTTTTGAGGTAGAATACAATCTCTACTCTCCAGAGGGAACATTCAATAAAACGGCAATGATTCGAAGCTGCCGATAATTTTTTTGAGTTTTCTCAAAAACTCTAATAAATACTAGTTTATCAAATCTGGGTTTGGAGCCCTGAAGGAGAAAACATGCCAAAGCACTTCGTTTCAACATTTTATCTTTTTAAAAAACTTAACGACCTCGAAAGCATTAAGAGCGCTCTCGAACAAAAAGCCGAGGAACTCAATATCAGGGGCCTTCTCATCTTAGGGTCTGAAGGATTTAACACTACTTGTTCCGCTACTAGCGTCGAATCCCTCAATCAGTTTAAAAATTGGATTCAAGAGTACTTTGACTGCCATGGTCTCTTTTTTAAAGACTCCCACGCCTACACTGCCCCATTTAGACGTTACAAAGTTAAAATTCGCGAAGAGATTGTGACCACGGGTATCCCAGGTGTCATGCCTCCAGAAGGAGTGAATCATCACCTAAGCCCCGAAGAGTGGAATCGTGTCCTAAAAGAAGAGTCTGATTACGTCATCATCGATACACGCAACTGGTATGAATACAAAATTGGAACATTTAAAGGGGCAATCAATCCTAATATTGAAAAGTTCACCGATTTCCCAGAGTTCATGGAAAAGCAAGGAATTCCCAAAGACAAAAAGATGCTTATCTTTTGCACAGGCGGCATTCGTTGTGAGAAGGGTATTCTTGAACTACAAAACCAAGGATACAACAATGTTTACCAGCTCGAAGGTGGCATTATCAATTATCTGGCAAAACATCCTAATGAACAGTTTGAGGGTGAATGTTTTGTTTTTGATCACCGTGTAGCATTAGATCAAAATTTAGAGCCCAGCGAGAAATACGGCCTTTGCCCCCATTGCGGTCAACCAGCAGAAACTTTAGTGACCTGCATTCGCTGTGATCACGACGAAAAAATTTGTGAAAATTGTCGCGAAATCTCTATAGTTGGAGAAACTTGTTCAAAGAACTGTGCAAATCAATGGAAGCTTCACCCTGGCAAAAAGGGTCCACGCCAACTTTTGCCATTTGAGATCGAGAAAATGAAGGATCAGGGCTTGGATCCTGAGCAAATCCCCACTATCCAGGTCACAAAAACCAAAAAAGTAACTCTCAACGACAAAGGTGAAGCTATTACTATCACCAATCGCTAGTAACACATGCCAAGTAGAGTCTAGGACCTAGCCCCAGATATCTGGGGTTTTTTTTATCAGCCCAGCGTTCTGCTCTTTGACTATCTTATGCCCTCGCCTATAATAGAAAACTACTTCGGGGTAAGGAGAGCTCAACATGGGTAAGTTATTTGCGCAATACGATCTGATCAAAACTATTCACAGCCAGTCAAATCAATACCTCAATAAAAAACTCAATTTGAGTGGTTGGGTCAGAAAAATTAGAATTTCGAAGAATTTTGGTTTTATCGAGCTTAATGATGGTTCTAGCTTTAAGGGCTTGCAGATAGTTATTGATTCAAGTTTACCCAACTTTGAAGCTCTCTCTCATCTTTCGATTTCCTCTTCTCTTATTGTCAGAGGGGTACTCTCTGCTTCAGAGGGCGCAGAACAAGCCTACGAAGTTAAGGCAACCGAAGTCGAAATTCTGCAAAAAGCTGATTTAGACTACCCTCTACAAAATAAACGGCACTCTTACGAATTCTTGCGAGAGATTGCTCATTTGCGCCCTCGCACGAATACCTTTGCGGCAGTTTTTCGTGTGCGCAGTGTTTTGGCGCAAGCCATTCATGAGTTTTTTCAAAATCAGGATTTTGTTTATGTGCACACTCCAATCATCACTGGCTCTGATGCAGAAGGTGCTGGCGAGATGTTTAGAGTCACAACTCTTGACCTAAAAAAGCTCCCAAAAACTCCAGCTGGTGAAATTGACTTCTCACAAGATTTCTTTTCAAAGAGCACTAATTTAACGGTTTCTGGCCAGCTCAATGTCGAAACCTATTGTGCAGCCTTTCGAAATGTCTACACATTTGGTCCCACATTTAGAGCCGAAAACTCAAATACTTCTCGGCACGCAGCGGAATTCTGGATGATTGAACCGGAAATGGCCTTTGCTGACCTCAATGTAAATATGGAAGTTGCTGAAGAAATGATTAAATTTATCATCCGTCGAGTTTTAGAAAAATGTCCTGACGAAATGAGCTTCTTTAATCAGTGGGTTGAAAAAGGTTTGTTCGACAAACTTCAGAACATTTTAAACAGTGAGTTCGCTCAATGCACTTACACTGAAGGCATCGAGATACTACAAAAATGTGGCAAAACTTTTGAAACAGCTGTGACTTGGGGTATGGACTTGCAATCAGAACACGAAAGATATTTAGCCGAAGAGTATTTTAAAAAACCTGTGTTCTTAACTAATTATCCAAAAGACATTAAAGCTTTTTATATGAAGTTAAACCCAGATCAAAAAACCGTACGCGCCATGGATCTTTTAGCTCCTGGTATCGGCGAAATCATTGGCGGCTCTCAGCGTGAAGACAACTTAGAAATTCTTGAGAGAAGAATGCGGGATATGCATTTAGAACCGGCAGATTACAAGTTTTACACAGATTTACGTCGTTACGGTTCATTTCCACATGCTGGTTTTGGCCTAGGTTTTGAGCGCATGCTTATGTACATCACTGGCATGGGCAACATCCGTGATGTGATTCCATTCCCAAGAACTCCAAGAAACGCTGACTTCTAATTTGAAAGCAGGTCCCCATGACTTTAGGAAACAACTCAAATCACGACCTCCTAAAGTCATGTCACGATCTCATTGATCGTGCGACTCAAGAGCAACTCAAAGGATTTCAAACTTCAGAATTTGGGGTGGATTGTTTTTCTACGAGAGACTTTTGCTTGGCAACTAGGGGGCTGTTAGTTGCAAAAAAAGAAAACTTTGTTAAAGAAACCCTAGAGTTTTTGCTGCAAAATATCTCACCGCAAGGAATGATTCCTACATATTTTGCCGCAGACTCTATAAATAATCTCATTAATAAACAAAAAGGGCTTTTTAGTTTTTTAAATTTAAAAAGAACTGTTGGCCCCATGAAACCGCATTGGGATAATTATTTAGCGGATAGTGCTTTTGATACCAATTTATTTTTTATAAAAGCGTTCACCGAATACTGCGCTCACACTCATGATTTTGATTTCTTCTTAAAAAACGAAGATAACATAAAAAAACTTTATCACTTTTACGAATCAAAATTACAAAATGGCTTGATTGAGCAGCCTGCTCATTCTGGCATGTGGTGGACCAATCAACCTGCAGGCGCTAGTTTTTTAACAAATCTACTGTACTGCACGATTACCACAGATTTATCAGGATTTAGTCTATTCTCAGATCTCAAAGAGCGAAATCTCTTTTTAAAAAGATCTGTTTACAATGCTTTTTGGAATGAAAAAGACTCTTTATTTCGTATTTTTTTAACCTCCGAAGAGTCTTTGTTTTTTGATCAGCTATTAGCACTAAAATGGAATTTTTTAGATAAAGATGAAAGATCATTTCTTTATGGAAGATTGATTTTAGGACAAGGCTTTAAACTCAGCGAAAAACACTTGTGGCAGAATTCTAATCTCTCTCAACAACAAAAGAACTTGTTTAAGGATGACTTCCAGAGAAACGCAACTGCAACCTCTGCACTCGTGCTGCTGCTAAAATACTCTATCGTCCACAATGATCTTGAACGCAGCACAATCCTCTATAAGTTACTTAACAAAGTGTTTGAAATTAATGGCGGTTTGCCTCGCTATGTTTCTTCAGAGACACTAAAGTCCACAACAAAAGCAGGTCAAGTTTGCTTATTATCCACTTGCCTGCTTTTAGAAACTTTTGATTTGTTAAATAAAATCCAAAAATACCTTAAATAAGACAACTTGGGTTTTGATTTGCCAAATTGATACAAGGTTCAATCCTTGTGCCTTCAAGCTCTTTTATACCGTCATCTCCTCTTGGACCTGCCTTTCCCTCTTTGCCAATCATCTTAGGTAAAGGACAAGAACCTGCCGCCCCTCTTATGTTTGTTGCACCTGGCAGGCCGCCGAGCTGACCGACTCCTCCTTTTGATGGTTGCCCTGCTCTGCCACCAAAGTTTTTTAAATCAAATTTAAAATTATCCGACTCAATGATATTTAAGAGCAAAAGAGCTGAGGCCCCACCTGCCTTGCCATTATTTCCTGAAAAACCTTTTGCTCCGTCTTTTCCTGAGCCATTGCTAACACCAGAACCTATACACTCGATGCCATAGTCCCCCATTTTAACTCTTGCCCCCAATGCTGCAAAACCACTTTCAGCACGGTTTTTATGCTCTTTAGCGAGAGAACCATCTCCACCATCTTGCCCATTTAAATCTAACTGCAAATACCCTGCTGCCCATTTTGCTCGAATATCAACTACCCCACCCGATCGGCCCACTTGATCTAAGGGAGCACGTTCGTCACTTTCGAATGTGTAAATGCGTGAGTTCTTAGTAAAGAACTTAACAGCATGAAGCTGCAACTTATACCCGTTGGTTTTTAGCTGCGAATTCAGCAAATAAATACGGTAGGCTTCAAAAGAAGTATCTCTTGTTAACTCTATTTTGTTTTGCAGAATGATATCTTTAGGAGTTCTACCACGGAACCATATTTCTTTAACTTCGCCATTTGTTTCGCCGGTTATTTTAAAAGCATAAGAACTATCATGAGGCCATACTAACCTGTAAGATTTTTGCTCGGTAGGCAGAAGAAGCTGTGCCCCACCTTCTTGCTGAATCGTGATGTTAGCCAGTTTATGAAATTCAAAATTTAAAAAATAGGCTTCAGGTCTATCAGAAGTTGTAATTTTAAGCTTACTTTCCGAATTAACAAACTCCCTAGCTACGTTCAATTCCGACACTGTTGGCTCTGGAGAACCATCACTTTTCACATCACGAACTTGCATACAACTCGTTAAGAATAATCCCAATATAATAGATCCGATTTTTGACTGCATAGTGCCTCCGCCACTGGGGCCTTTTCAAAAAGAATTCTAATGGGCTCCGAAATTGGCTTAACAAGGACTCTAGAAGGTAACGCTCTTCGGACAATTCCGGACAGAGTGTCTAAAAGCTAAACACTCCCAATGTCCTTAAAGGTTTTGAAATGTTCTATATTGGCTTTCAAAAACTCCGAATTGGGCTCATTTATTGCTCCCATATTACTCAAATCAATTTAATGGAGTCCTCAAGATGAAAATGCTTATTAAGCCAATGGCACTCAGCTTAGTCCTTATATTTACTTCTGCTACTTACGCCCAAGTCAGTACGACGGCTCTTAAGAACTTAGAAGAGGAAATAAAAACTCCAAGTGAATCTACTAAATTATTGGTATCTCAAGTCGAAAAGAAAACTCAAGAAAAAGGCTTTTCATCACGACTCGAGAAAGAAATCTCTAGGTATAGAGTTAAGTTTACCATTGATGCTTTAGGAAACGATTCCTTTGATGAAGATGGACTTGATGGACGATCCTACTATCAATTTATTGTGGAACCCACTTATAAAAATAACGAGCAAGTTCGTAAAGATATTTGGGTTCTTGATCTAAGAGCAAATAAAAAAGCAGTCGAAGTTGGTACTAAAGTAAAATTGACTTATGTGCGGTACTTTGCAGGAAAGAATGCAAAATGGGATGCTATCAAAGCTCCAGTAAAATTCTTTTGGCATGCACCCATGAGCACTAACGATCTCAAAGAAAAACTCGCTGTTGGAGAAAGTTTTAGATATGAATTCTCTGGTGATTTAACTCTCAAAGCCGAAAAAGTCAGTGAGATTGGGAGCAAATTAACCGCCAATACCACCTTAGCCTACGCACGTAGCGGGCTCATTGTACTTGATCTGCATAAATTCACAGAAAAAAGAGTCCGTAGTCGCTTTATTGGTATCAAGAATCGCGGCGAACTTCGCGGCGGTGTAAACACTGAGCAGATAGATGGTTTTGAATTTTTACCTGGTAAACTTAGAGATTGGCTCTCTATTGGTTTAAATCTCAATGCTCGTGGAACCTTTACTTCATTTATCGAACCCACTGGAATTGATTCTGTTTTGTTAGATCAGGTTTTTAATTTTGAAACAGAAAAAGCTCTATCTAAAGAAAAACTAAAAAATGATAGCAACCTTGCCGAAGCGGCCCTAGAAGAAATTTTTGATACCATCAAAAATGGCAAGCTACCACTTGCTTTTTTGACCATCACAAAAGATGGGGACCTCATGCGAGTGCTCAACGAAGTGTCTCAAAAGGCTAATCAGCTTGCTAAAACTGATTACAAGTCAGGACGCACGCAAAATCCATTCGACGAAGATGCGAGAGTTATCAATGTCTTTAGGGGAAGATCTCAGACCGGTCTGCTTACTGGCTCTATCGGAGCAAAACTAACAGGCCTTATCGGTGGAAAGTCTGAAGCCGGCTCTCTGATCTCTTATGTTACAACCTTAGATACTGAAGACCGAGCCTCACATTATTGGTTAGATTCTAGCTTTATATATCAAACGGGCCGCTCCCTCTTTGGAAGAAATCGTGTGGATATCCTGAAGGATCTAGATGTTTTAGTTCTTTCAGATGCCAACAAAAATGTTGGTGATATTCAAGATGCAGTTGTTAACACTCAAATACGCGATTCAGATCTCTCTCAGAAACAAGTCAAAGACTATCGTAAGATAATTAGGAACTCTTTGCCTATTCATATAAAAAACTCACCTGATCTCAATGAAATTTTAAAAGAGAATACTTATACAAATGCTGGGATTGTGGTTCGCAAGGCTTATGGCCATCAAGCATTTAAGCATATCGGTTCACTCAATAGGCCCCAATTGACGATGCAACTGATTGAGTTCTTTGATAACCATCCTTATCGTCACTATATGCAGCTTCCAAGTGACCGCGCTAACAGTGATATTGGCCTCGGTACCTTTGCAGAGCAAAAGGCTCATCAGCTTGCTAATATTTTTGAACCGAATACAAAAAATTCTGATTCCCTCGAAGCATTTAGAATTGCCAAGAGAGACCCCCTCTTTGAGATGTTTATCGTTCCTGACTTTTTAGCGAACTTATTACCAGCCTCTGCTCCAATGAATACATTCAGAGTGGACCTCAGTGTCTCAAGTGGTGATCATGGCACTGCTGCTTTAACTGGAGGAACCTATCAGACGTCGAACGTATTTGATGCCGTTTCATACCTAAGAACACTATTTACAAATCAACCCATCGATACACGTGAAATCAGAGGAGTGGATTTGAGAAACTAAACAAAAAAGTCAGATGCTTAAAATCACCTGGCTTTTTAATTGAATCTTTAACTTGAGTGAAGACGCCAGAGTGCGTCTTCTTTTTTACTCAAAAAAACTAGTTCACACAAAGTGCTTGAATCTCCACATAGTTCGTCCAAGAGAAGAAGCCATGACTGGTATAAAAATTGGTCACTATTCCTTGAACAGTTCCTTTGGGACACTTTTGTTTTAAAGAAAGGTGCGCAGAGTCCACATAGTTGGTGTTTTCTGCAAATCCTAAAACTACTTTTTGTTCAGAACGTACCTTTATAAGTTCCCCTGCATTATAGGCCTTAAACGTCGGCGAAAAATCACTGACATTTGTTTGATGCAAACTGTGAGTGCATCCTGTTAGAACCACAAATAAAATTAAATACAGAAAATTCATAATGTTACTTTCCTTGTGCTAAACAATAGCCAGTAGTTGTAACAACTCGCTTGTGGAACAAGAAATAATAATAAGCTGTCCAATCCCACGTAGTTTGACCGGTTTCAAGGGGGGCAAATCCCACGTAAGTGG
>JBKHVM010000093.1:0-8023 GCA_046570065.1 Bdellovibrionia bacterium | reverse complement strand
GCCGGAACCGGCGCCGATGATATCATAAATGCTGGTCTAGTTTTTGGGAAAACCACCTCTGCGTCATAAAGACCCATTTTTTTTGATGACTTCTTGTTTTCTCAATCTGAAACAAGTGAGGGCTGCACTATAGAGTGCGACGATCCATGATGGCTTGAAAGGCACATTTCAAAAATTCGTGGGATTCTGGATCGGAGTTTTGAATTGCCGTCTGATAAGCAGCGGTCACTTGAGAAAAGCTCGCTCCTGCCGGAATCCCTAAGACTTCATGAGCGTCCCAACTATGGCCGTTATAGTTAAAAACAATGTTTAACTCACGCTCTTTGGGTGCAGCAGAAGCTGCCGGTATCTTTCCGAAACGGATTTGGCTGTAGTCTCGCTTGGGGGACTTAGCTTGTTGCAGACTGAGGCCCTTATCGAGACTCTTGTAGCTATCCTCTGCTTTTTTACTTATATCCTGCTCCTTAATGGCTTCCATTAAAATGGGGGCAGTGTCTTTGGCTTTGAGATTAAGCTGAGTTGGAGTCTTCTGTTTTCGTGACGACCAGTACCAGAGGGCAAAAGCTCCGGCAATAGCGATGTATAAAAACAAAAACTCTTGGCTATTCATCTAATCTTGATTATTGGTCTATTGTAATAAAATTTCAAGGAGACCTTTATTTATGGCTTCAAATCCATTTGATCAACAACGGGCAATTCCAGGAGTGAAACACATTATCGCCGTAGCCTCAGGTAAAGGCGGTGTCGGAAAATCAACTGTTGCCAGCAACCTTGCTGTCGCCTTGGGAAAGAAGCACAAAGTAGCACTTCTTGATGCTGATATCTACGGCCCCAGCGTTCCTCGCCTTATGGGCGCTCTCAATCAAAAACCGCACATCAATGATCAGCAACAGATTGAGCCTCTTCAACGCTACGGTATTAAAGTCATGAGTATTGGTTTTCTCGTTGAAGAAAGCGCTGCTGTCGTTTGGCGTGGCCCTATGCTCTTTAAGGCCATGGATCAATTCTTTAGAGATGTAAATTGGGGTGAGATAGACTATCTCGTGATTGATCTCCCTCCAGGCACTGGAGATATTCAATTAACCATGGCACAAAAAATCCCTGTGTCTGGCGCTGTTTTAGTATCAACTCCGCAAAACATCTCACTGATTGATGTGAAAAAGGCAGTCGATATGTTTAATCGTGTCGGAGTTAAGATTCTAGGTATGGTTGAAAACATGGCCTATATGATCAACCCTGCCAACCAAGAAAAGATTCAAATGTTTCCCAAAGGAGAAATGGAATCTTATATAGCACAAAAAAATATCCGCAAAATTGCTGAAGTTCCTTTTCATCCTCACGTCGGCCTTGCCTGCGAAGCTGGTGTGCCTATCGTAGAGAGCAATCCACAAAGTGCAGAAGCACAAGAGTTCTTCAAGTTGGCCGAGGCAATTCATCACTCTTTGCACTAAAGTTTATCACTTCAAAGAGTATTTACGGAAATCGCTGCTAATATATAGATAGCGTCTTTTTAAGCTCTAAAACCTACTTTTGTTTCATTCCGAAATCAAAAGTAGGTTTTTTTATTCTATTTTGAGAATCTCTTGCCCCTCCATTGAAAATTTAGATCAGCTCAAGCTATCCTGAGTGAGTTGACTGAGTGCCCGTAACGAGTGACTGCAGAGTTGCTCCGGTAGATAGGGCCGCCATAGGGAGGGATGCGAATGCCAGCGAGAATTTTCGACCGTCGCGATAAAGCACCAAAGTGACGACTCTTCACAAGGATTACTACAGCTAGCCGATACCTGCGGCCTAATAAAAATACAGGGGTCATTAAACACTTAACGTTTAAGGAGGTTCTGAAGGATAGACTAGGATAATATCCTTCCTTTGCCTCAAGGCAAACTGCAGGTAACTGCAGGACGCAAAGCTATAGGGGCTTCATGTAATACTAAGCCAGCCAGCTGCCAAAGGTTAGTCGCCGGAGGAATCAGAGGTGATGCATATGGAAGGAACAAAAAATACATACATGGATTGGTTTCATTCCCCTTAAAGCCTGTGTTTATCAGGATCGATTTTCACAGGCCTCTTTTTTCTATTGAGGGATGACTAATTTAGAACCAACAAAGAGCTTGCTGTCTGCAAGCTTATTTTTTTTGATGAGATCACGAATTGGAACATTGTAACGGTTAGCAATAGTGCTGAGATTTTCTCCGCGCTTTACCACATGAAGTTTTTTTGCTGGTTTTTTCTGTGCAACCTTCTTAGAATTATTTATTTTCTTTCGAGAATTGCTAGTTCCCTGCTGTGCTTTCGCTTCTTTTTGCTCCTCAACATTAGGCTGTTCAGGTTGATTTTTGACTGGGACTTTGATTTTTACACCAGCTTTAATCACAGAACCACGTCTCAAGTTATTTAGACGCTGAAGCTCAGCAATACTCGTGTCGTACTTTTTAGCAATGGTATAGAGGGAGTCACCTGACTGAACAATGTAAAATGGCCCTGTCTGCACTCTTTCTTTAACTTTGACTTCTTTTTTGACCACAGGACGTTTGCTGCTGACTGGAGTGCGATCTGGAACTTGAATACGCATGCCCACACGTAGTTTTTTTCTTTTTGGCAGATCATTGATATCTCTCAAAAAAGCCACAGTCGTGCGATATTTTTTGGCAATGCTAGAAAGAGTGTCTCCACGACGAATACGGTAGGTTTCCGTATCACCAGCATCTGCGATAAATTCAAGATTTTCGACCACAGACTCACTAGCTGCAACAATTGCTACTTCTTTTGAGCCTGGCGGAATACGCAAAGACAAAGTGTCATTTTTAAGAGGAGCCACTTCACCTTTAAACTTTGGATTTAAAGCTTTAAAATCTTCGTAGTTGAAATTCATCTTTTCAGCCATCACCCTTAAATTCACTGGCTTGTCGATTGAGATATGATCGAATTCGATAGCAGGTAAATAATCAATCTCATCAAATCCATATTTTTTAGGGTCAGTCCCAATCAATTTAGCTGCAATATATTTAGGGACATAGTTCATGGTCTCTTTAGGAAGACGACGCAACCTGTGCAGTTCCCAAAAATCTTTGGTGTTATTACGAACCACTTCTTTTTTAACACGATTTTCACCGACATTGTAAGAAGCCATCGCTAAGTACCAAGAGCCAAAGATACTGTACAAGCCTTTAAAATATTCTGCCGCAGCTTGAGTTGCTAAAACAGGGTCTCTTCGCTCATCAACAAAACGACTGATTTCTAAGCCATAGCGCTTGCCAGTGCCACGGATAAACTGCCAATAACCGACAGCTGCCGCATGAGAAGTCGCGTGAGAGCTAAATCCTGACTCAATCAAAGCAATATAGAATAAATCCTCAGGCAACCCATTGTCGCGCAAAACTCTTTTCATTAGTTTTTCATAGCGAGTGGAGCGGGCCAAATAGCGCTCCATATGAGGGCGGCCGCGGCCTTGAAAGTAAGAGATCCACATTTCAACCTGGGGATTAATCTCAGTTGGGATTTTTTCTAACTCTTCGTCTGTAAGTTTGGGGCCGTCAGCATCGCTGACTCGAAACGAATCCAAATCGTTTTCTTCGGTATAAACACCAGCAGCCCGCCCCACACGAATGTCCTCTTGAATTTGCTCTTTAGCAACTTGAGAACGTGTAGCACAACCAGCAAGCACAAACAAAAGTGCTGCAATTTGAATGAATTTGAACATAGGGCCTCCGATGTGCGCAGCTTTCAGGCTAACCAAGCTGGACCCATTTATCAATGCTCTATGCAGCTGCTTAGTTTAAAAATTATTTGTTTCCACTTAACTGGACTTTGGGGCAGTGTTAGAAGTATGGAAAAATCCTCTTCAGAGGCAGAAAACGGCCTAACCTTTATTCTGATTAAAAGAAGTTCATCTGCAGATAGTAGTGCCAGTGCTGCTCAGATCCTAAATTTTTTTGCGAAGTGGTCGATTGAACCCAAGATTCTCACTGGCACCTACAACGAACTGAGTTCTCTCCTCGCCTCTACTTCTAACCATATCGTGGCCATTTTACCCGCCGAGCTCTCAACCCCTTTGGGTGATGTGCTCAAACTTTATCAAACACTTCTCGCTTCTCCTGATATACAGGTGGTGTTTGGAGATCGTTTTAAAAAGAAGAATAATCCTTATTTTCAGAGTAAATCACGACGTGTAAAATTTGAGACTTTTTTTACTCCACTGGTGAGCAAGTCTTTACGAGGACTTTTTGCCGATCCTCTCTGTGATACGGTGGTATTGAAAGCACAACTGTTTGCTACACTTCCTGAGGCAGAAAAGAAAAGAATCGACCAATTCAAATGGACTCCCCACTTAATGTCTCTCTCGGTCAAACACAATTGGCGCTCTGCTGATGTGGGGATTTTAGATCATGGTAATGACTACGAAAAAGTGAGCACTTGGAAGCTGCTCACAGAACTCATTCGCAATGTTGGTGTCAAATATTAGTTTTAATATTCGGCACTCCAGATGAAGTGCCTCACTGTTTGGGTTATGGACTGAGCAAAGAAGGAGTGGCCTCTAGATAACGAGCACGCACCTTATTAAAATTACTTTCTCCACCGCTTGAAGTAATATCAGTTGGCATTTCGCCTTCGCTTCCTGCTAGGGCGCTGGGATCCATTTCGCCTCCGGGCATGAAAGCTTTCAAACCTGAATCGCCAAAGCCACCCTCATCGCCGCCGGCACCCCAAGCTCCACCGCCGCCACCGCCACCTTCAAAACCATATTCATAGCTACCGGGGAGGTCGCCACTAGCAGTTCCATCTTGTCCCGTTGGCCCACCAGAGCCACCGCCACCAACATTGGCGCCGCCACCACCAGCAAGACCACGACCGCCAGAACCAAATCCACCACCACTGCCTTTAAAGTCCACAGGAGTGTTGCCTGATTTAAAATCAGCTTTACCTTTTGCTTTTTCATTGGCCGCGTGAGGTTTGCCTCCAGCTGCCAGATCTGTATTGCCTTCACCTATTTTAGCAAGAGCATTGTCACAACCAGGAGTGCGAGGATTTTTGATACACAGACATTCTGGATTGTTTGCATTGGCAGGGATTGCACACATTTCTGGTGTTAATCCCATTGCCGGTCCACCTGCTGTCGGTCCACCTGCTGTCGGTCCCTCTTCACCCTCGCCAACACCCGCTGTGTTCTTCTCACAGTTTTTTGCTTGTCTTAAGCTAAGAATAGAGGTGAGTAAACCGGCCCCAGCTGACTCCAAGGTTTTTCTGAAGTTATGAGTACACAAAGCTGTTTTTGCCGCTACAGATTGAGGGAGTCCAGAATTGTTATCAGTTGCTTCAAGTAAACTTACAATCTCCTTTAATTGAAGATTGATTTGATTGGCACTTTGTTGACAAACTGCAAAGTGGGGATGGGGTGCCACCAACATGCACTGAGCACCGCCGCCCTGAGCCGCGGCTACAATTCCTTTTGCACTCTTGGTAGCTTGGGCACAAGAGCTCTCACACTTAGATCTAGCCCCACCACAAGCCAATAAATACGACGACAAACCAGCTTTCGCTAAAGCAAGAGCTTTTGCTGCACTAGAACAAGCATCATTAACAGAAGCTGCAGTCCCAGCTATGGACATCAGATTATTTATTTGTTGTAGATTATCTTGCAGCTGAGGACTTGTCTCTTCAAAGCACAATTGTGACGCTACCTTTTCCATAGAAATACATGAAGGCTGTGCTTTTTTATATTGAGCATATTGTTTCGCTAGCAATTCAAATTCATTAAACACAACACCAGTTTTCATATTGGAGCGAATTAATTCTATACTCTTTCCAATGTGCGGAGGAACTGTTTCATAGCCCACGCCCACAGCACGCGGTTCCAAATTCGAAGCCGCTTCTGTCGCTAACGCGTGATTCAGTGAGCCCAGAAAAATTAGCAAGGCTACAAGGCTCTTATAAAAAGCAGACCCATGCCCAATAGAAGTAAGCATGATTTCCCCCTAATAGATTTAGTATCGTCTAAAGTCGGGGGTGACTTAAATGCAAATAAGCAATTATCTCAAAGTGAGATGCTTTTTATGAGGCAATCTCTTTTAGGAGCTTTGAAGCTTCCTGAAACTGCTCTTGCATAACGCTTTTTTTGATTTGGGCCTCCAGAGAAGCTTCGGGGGCAAAACCTAAAACCTGAAAGTACTCAAAAGATTTCTGGATGCGAGCCCCATACTCTTTGCGCACTGTCGGCGGCATCATATCTAATAACTTCTCTAAAGAAAGCGCGCTGCTCTCTTCTGAGACCTGCCCCAGTACTAAGTAGAAGGCATTCATCATATCGACACTATACTGACGGTAGTTATTTTTATTCATAGCATTTTGCGCGGACTTGAGTCGTTTTGCCAATTGACGTTCCAGAGTGTCACGCTTTGCAAACCAGTTTTTATAGCGTGCTGTTTGTGCCAAACCAAATGCCACTGAGCTTCCATAAAGAACCCACCACATCCAAATAGGAACACTCCATGGCACTTGTGCTTGATGGGCATGCACATAAGGCAAAGGCAACTCTATTTCTTTTTTGGTATCTGCTTTTTTCTTATTTAAAGCCAAACGATTTGCCGCACTCACGGGAGCGTTGGGATTGTCGACAATTTCGATCATTAAGGGATTGGTTTCTCGTTGATAGTATTGCCCAGACTCAGGATCAAACATGGTCACTTTCATCGCTGGCAAAGTCAGAGGTCCTATTTGACGTGGCAACATGAGAACTTCAAACTGTTTGTAACTTCGACCATTCTTAAAAAATTTTGATTCTGACTTGGTATCAAAAATTTCAACTCCAGCAGGAAGATCCATCTTTGGCAAATCAATGGTCTTAGCATTGCCCGCACCTTCAAAACGAACTCTCATCGTAAATGGCTGGTTCACGGGGTGCTTACCTTGCCCTTCAATCACGGCATTGACCTCAAAGCGCCCAACGGCTCCCGTAAAGTCAGCACTGCGTCCTTCGAGAGGCAAGGGTTTTACTTTGACTGGCACTGCTGCCGAACTCTTGGTGTACTCAAAAGCTTTACCAAAGCCGCCAAAGCCAGGGTTGATCGTACGAATACGCGATTTGATTTTAAATTCATCAATCGTTGCAGTCCCCGCCTTGATTGGAAATAAGGCGTGTGAAGCCAGCAAGGCTTTTTTGTAAGGAACACCATTAACTATTTCTTCCATAAACTGAATAGAAGGCACTTCTTCGATTATTTCCTTCCAAAAACCGCGGAGTGAAGGAAACTTCAAACGATCCAAAGTTTCCATCTGACCTCTGGTATAAACATACCAATTCACAGTGACCTGTTCGCCAACATAAACTTCGGTCTTATCCACTTCTACCGAAATAAAAAAAGCTTCGTTGGGATTTCGTGGCAAAGAACGAAAAGCTGGGTTTGCAATAGACACATCATCAGGTATTTGCGGCAAAGCCTGCCTTAACATTTGATTGCGGCTCTGTAAAAGCTGACGAAACATTTCTTCTTCGGCATTTAACATATCCTCAAAAGGATCTGGAGGTTGCCCTCCCCGACGAGGAGCCCCTGCGCCTCCGCTTGCACTCTCTTTGGTCACACTCACAGTTAAAGGTTGGGTACGATAAGCTTTACCATTCACTACCACTTCAAAAGAGCCAACACTTAACTGCCCTAAAGCTTTTGGTGACAACATGTAATTAAATTCTCGACGACGATTGGTCTGAAACTGCATTCCCTGCGGAGTGCTTACCAGTTTTTGCGAGACAGCCGTCTGATCCCAAGAATTTAACAAATCAAAACCATCTAGGTCGGGCAACCTGGGTTCTTCGGCTTCAAACTCTTCTGAGTCAGAAACAGTCACTGTCACTGTAACATTCTCACCTAAAGCCACAGCTTTAGGATTAGCCTCTGCTGTCACTTTGACTTCTGCACCAGAAGCAACACACCAAAAAACCAAAAATAAAGATATTATAAAATTACCAGTCTTTATCACGCGGTGACTCTTTTCTATCTTTGCGATTAAACTCGCCACGAATTCTCTGTTC
>JBKHVM010000092.1:0-8034 GCA_046570065.1 Bdellovibrionia bacterium | reverse complement strand
ATCATTGAGATATATGTAAAGATTCTTTTGCTAACCACCATGATGCAAAACAAGAAATATCAAACTGCCCATTTTTGGCCACTTAGACGCGCCACTTTGATATTTGCCCTCTAGGCTCAATTAAATGGTTTTCAACGAGAATAAAAACAAGGCCCTCAGCACAAAGCTTGCAAAACTGAAAGATAAGAACCCTCTTCAGGGTTGTAAGGAGAATTTATGAAATACCTAAAAATAATCCTCATCTATCTTTTTGCGATTTCAGTATTTCATTTTAATGCTCAAGGCAAAAATGCAAAACAGCAACCTAAAATTGAAAACTCTAAAACGGCCACTAAAGAAGTGAGCCTTTCCCCAACCTCTAACTCAAAAGCCTCACGCATGCCAGCAAGCACTTCACAAAAAGTTCAAATTATTTCTCCGAGAGTTAAAAACTTTGTCTTAAAAAAAGGAAGCTCTATATGTCCTAATCAGTTTGCTTTTATTGAAAGAAGAGATTGTGGCGGGTTTGAATTGACCAACATGGACCAAGGCTTTCAAGATCTCTATTGCTTTATCAACAAGGGGCCACAAACAAAAACTGAAACTCTAAGCAATGGCTTACAAGTGAAAAGCAAAACTCAAACGCAAAAGAAAAACAACATGTACTCAAAGGTAATACAAATCAATGCCACCAACCCTAAGCTTGGCATACCTCAAACAAAAATGACCTCACATGTACGAATTCTCAAAAATGGAATTCAGCTCTACTACTCCTCAAATGGAGAAAGTAAAAGCTGCCATTACAAGATTTAGCTAAATTAAAAGCTCTCTGTCATCCATTGGGCAGTGATTTTAAGGCCCTCTGCTAACGAAACTCTAGGCTGCCAGTGCGGTAAATGCTCGCGACACAGATTCAGATCAGGACATCTCTTGAGGGGATCGTTAGCCAAACTTTCGATATGCCGAACATTAGCAATTTTTTTACCTGTTGCTTTTTCAACTTCTAAAATTAAATCTAAAATAGAAATTTCATTTGGATTACCAATATTCAGTGGAAAACTAAGTTTTGAGTTTGCATAAGCTACAATGCCAGCAATGGTATCATCAGCATAACAAAAGCTTCGTGTCTGAGCCCCTGTCCCATGGATAACAACTTCTCTCTGCGCCAGTGCAGCCAACAACATCTCGGTTATCACGCGGCCATCGCGTAAACTCATGTACGGACCGTAAGAATTAAATAATCTCACCACTCCGTGCTGAGTCTCAAACTCCTGATTAAAAGAAAATAGCAATGCCTCACCAAATCGTTTGGCCTCAGTATAACAAGAACGCAAACCTGTCGGATTTACATTGCCAAAATAACTTTCAGGCTGAGGATGAACTTCGGGATTACCATAAACTTCGCTGGAAGAAGCAAAAATCAAACGAGCTTCTTTGTTAGTTGCATAATCAAGAGCCAACTGCAAACCCACGGAATTAGCTCGCATTGTAGCTAAGGGTGACTGCATGTAAAATCTAGGAGAAGCAGGAGAAGCAAAATGAAAAACATATTGAACTCGAGATAATCCACAAAGCTGCGACCAAACATCTAGTTCGCAAATGTCACCCTCAATAAAGTGAAAATACTCATGTTTATTTAACACTTTGATATTTTCTTTTGAACCAGTGCTGAAATTATCAACGCCAAAAACAGCAAAATCTCTTGCTAAAAAATATTCGCAAAGATGTCGGCCTAAAAAGCCGGCAGCTCCAGTTACAACTACAGAGTTCATTGAATTACCTCTTCGCTATAATAGCCTGCTCCATTCGAGACTCAACATCATTTCCAGTGCTGCAGAGAATAATCTCGGGACCAACATTGCGGACACTACGGGAAGTCGCTAAGCTCGGCTATGGTGACCATAGGTATTGTTGTGTTTAATAACTGGCGAGAGACTCTTGATCTATTAAAGAAACTCTACCAACTTGAAAGTCCGACTCATAACTATGAGCTGATTTTGGTTGATAATTCACAGCAGAATCCAATGGCAGATCTCCTTACAGAAGCTCAAAATCTCCCTTTTAAAAATATTCGAATCTTTAAAAGTGAGCAGAACAATATCGGATTTGCCCGCAAACTCATTATTGAAAAAAGCAACACATCCTACGTATACTTTACAGACCCCGACTGTTCGCCACGAGTTCAAAAATTGCAATCTTTTGTACAATCTCTCGAAAATAATCCCGTACTTGTTGCTGTTGGCGGCAGCAATATCCTGCAGACGACTGGCCCCCTTCAACACTATTTTGAGTTTCTGCAAAGGTCTCATATAGCTCATTTTGGTAGCACTCAGGTCAATCGACAGTCATCACCATTCAGAACCTATCACCTACCCACTCTCAACCTAATGATGAGAAAGAGTTCTGCGCTGGAAGCTGGAAACTTCTCTGATTTTTTTGATAAAGTGGGAGAGGACCTCGATCTTAACCTCAGAATGACACGGGCCCAATCCCTTATTTTGTGTCTCCCACAGCAAGCTGTTTTGCACAGAGTGTCTCCTGAATTTAAAAACTGGGTTGCTACTTGTTTTAAGTATGGCCAAGCTCAATTTTTGACCTTAAAAAAATCATATTATATTCTACAAACAAGAAGAGCTGTTCCTGGAGTGATGATTTTGTTATTAATAGTCAGCACCCTATTTGCGAGTCCAATAAAAACTGTTATCGGCTTAACCCTTTTATATCTCCTAGGAAGTGCCATCATCATTTTTAAACAAAACGTTCTTCAGCAAAGAAAATATTTTAGTTTTATTTTTTTAATGAATTGGGCAACACATTTTTTTTATGGCTTAGGAGTGCTGTATGGATTGGTGCTGTGGCTACTCCCACATAAACACCAAAAAAATGCAGCAAGTAGTAAGGAAAATAGGCCGCAATATCGCGAACTAAGCGCCACTCAAAATTAAAGACAATAGAATCCAAGTTAAATTGAGCTTTATGAAGCCCGTGTAAATAGGCACGCCTCATCCACTTTAAAATACTACCTTTGTCGTTGTGAATGACATCTAAATCAGAGCAATAGTATAAAGGCACTTCTATTTCGGTCAATTTGCGAAAGAGAAAGGTATCCTCGCCTCCCCAAACAGGAGAGTGAATAAAATCGATTTTTTCAAAAATTGCTTTTGGTGCACAAAACACTCCACCTAGTACATTTATGGTCTGACGCATTTTTTTTGTTGTTGGCACTCCTAAGCCCCTGCGAACCCAATTGCTGCAAATAGAATTATAAGCTCGAGTTCTGTAACTGGCACCCTCAGCATTTTGATAGGTGCCTCCGACAACTCCACAAAAGTTTTTACTCTCGACTAAGCTTAGAAGATCTATAAGATACCGACTGTGAGGCAATTCAACATCTTCATCTAAAAATAACAAAAAGGGCCCTCTGGCCTTACTGTATTGACTAAAGCGATTTAGAGTTCGCGACCCCTGAATTTCAATAATTTCAAAGTCCAGAGAATTTAACTCTTGCCGCAAGAGAGACTGGCGACAGCGCTCAAGAACTTTTCCACCATGATGAGTGCTGATAATAACTGAAAGTCTTAACTTTTGATCCACCAAAGATTCCTCAATCGATAAACTAAAATAACTTTTAAGAAAGCCCAACCGTCAGACCATTCGCTCAGTTTAGATTCTCCAGTTCGAGGATAATAATTTACAGTGACCTCCTCGTAAGGCACTTTATTTTGCAACACCCACACTGTAAATTCCAAAGAATAATTAAGCCCCTGAGTTGGCAGTTCCAGGATTGAATCTCTAAGGCTTCGTTTAAAAAGACGAATACCAGTACAGACGTCACTGAGCTTAGAACCAAACATTAATTTAACCATATGGCGATAGAGATCATTACCAAAGCCTCTAATAAAATTCATTCCCTCTTGCGAATCCATTCTATTGCCAAAGATGATCTCAGCATTAGAAAGAGTGAGTTTTTGGTAAAGAGGGATTAAATCAAATGGCTCATAAGAAGAATCCATATCTAAAAAAGACAACAAATCTCCCTTGGCACTCTTAAACCCCGTTTTGAGAGCCCCACCATATCCTTGATTCTTTGGATGCGTGATAACTTTTATCGATTGATATTTTTGCAATAATCTCGATGAACCATCGTTTGAATTGTCATCCACTACAATCACTTCTACACCTGAAAAATGTTTTATTGCCTCTTCAGATTGCTGAAATTGAATGACTTTTGCCATAACCCCATCAATCGACTCATGTTCGTTATAGCAGGGAATAATCAAAGACAGTTGAGGTTTCAAAGAGAAACTCCTTCATGAAATAGACTTTTGATTCTACCTCCTTCATAAAACTTGGTCATCCATCTCGAGACGTGACTCGCCTTGGCAATTTACTTAAATGATTCCCTTTCCCTTTTTGACTCTTAGAATATGATCATGTTCAAACATCCGAGATTGATCATCTTTGCAAACATATCTGCCCTAGCCTTGGTGCTTATAACTCTTTGTCTATTTTCCCAGAAATATTTTATCTCCGATTCTGAGTATTGGGCCCTTAGTCTGAGTCAAAACTTTTGGGGATTTGAACACACTAGTTTTATCTACAAATTTTTTTTCAACCTTTTTCTGCAAATCAGTCACCTTGTTACCACTTCAAATGTTCACCATCTCCTATTTGCACGTTTGCTATTTTCTCTTTGCGCAGGACTGAGTTTAATCGGCGTGTTCTATTTTGTTAAAAACATAAGTTCAAACCCAAAAACTCCTTGGCTTGCTTCTGGGTTGCTGGCAGTGACAACTCTTTTTTATACGGAAGCCATTCAAATTCGATCTGACAATTTGGTTCAAATGATGTTAATTTGGGCTCTTTGGTTCCTAACTGAAAACTCCAAAAAAATTTCCCGAACTTTTATTTTACCTTTTCTAATACTTTTGCTCTTATTTACCACTCCCAAATCGATTCTTCACTTGATTGTAGCTTTGGTATTTTTTTGGCAAAATCAGGAATTTCAACAATTGAACCTCAAAAAACAGCTCGTGGATACAGTAAAAGGATACAAATGGTGGGGTTTCTTATTTTTGCCCCTGATGTATTTTTCTTGGCCTTTTTTTAGCTCTGCTGTGGATTATTTTAGATACAACATCCCGACGTTTCAATCTCTCCACGAATCTCTTTTCAACTTACACTTTAAGCAGTTCATCCAAGAGAATTTGATCTTATGCATTGGTATTCTCGTTTCCTTAATCGTTAACTTAATAAAGAAAAGACATGCTTCCATAACTATGCCCGCCCTCGTGGCCATTATTATAATTTTACTTTATCCAAACAAACTTGGTTTCTTTATTTACTCACTTCTTACGTTTCCGTTGATAAACTTAGCTCTTTTCTTAAATGACTTTTTCTCTCAACGAAAAATTCTTGTTTCTGGTTTTCTTGTAGCTCTCATCCTGAATGTTTTTTATTTAATGCCCAACAAGTTAGCAAGCGCTCCTAACGACATACAAATTCAAAGTATGAATATTATGGAGACCTATTTAATAGAGCATAACTATCCAGGATATACAGACGGCACTGGTGTTTTGCCTTTAATGAAACAAAAGTTGACTTTTGCTGCTCCCGAACACGCTGGTAATTTTGCCGAGATCTCAAGCTATATCGAAAGACCAGAGGCCGAATTATTTTTTTGGGGGAATCGTTACTTTAGTTATTTTACAAAATTAATGCGCCATCTTGAAAAGTACTCTTATATCCATATCGGTTCTGGCCTCTACGCTAAAGCCGATATTCTCAACCTGGATAATCAGCAGGATCTAAAAAAGCTGACTGAACATTGTAAGAACAGTAAGGATTTACATCTTTATTCTGGTGATAATTTTACCAAGATTGTTCACTTAGGAAAGCTTCAGGACTACTGCGAGCAACTCCTTAAAAATTCTGCTCCGTACACAGTGGCAGTGACTCGCTTTTCGCCTTTTTTACTTCCAGATAATAAAAGTTTTTCTAAAGTATTTGCGAGCATTCCAGATTAGAGACCTCTAGCACTATAGATAGATTAAGGACCCATCCTACGCCAAGCACTGCCATTGCAAAACCAATAGTACTTACCACTTGTGTCGTAATAGAATCTTCCACCTTCAGCAGCGGAACAAGTTCCTTGATCAACTACTGGCGCCGTTCTCACCCATTGAGATCCGTTGCAATAAACTATTTCTCCAGAGACATACTCCACTCGACCAAGCTCTCCACAAGCCGGGCCAATCACTGTGTCGTTCATTGCCACCCAACTTGTTCCATTACAATAGCGCATCGCTGTGGAAATAAGAGTCATCTGACCTTCCACTCCAGTTGGAGAGGTACAAGCCCACAACTCTCTAGAAAAAAAGAGAGTGAATATTAAGATACCCCTAAAAATAGGGGTTCGATACTTTTTAATAAAAACTCCCCAAAACCACATAAACTAACTGATTACTTTTGTTCTAACTTATCAACTCGCTCGCTCAATGATTTTAGTAAACTCTTAAGTTCTGCATTTTCAGATTCTACAGAAGCTAATTTGCGCTGTAGTTTACTGATTTCTTGCTGCTGCTTAGCTACGACATCTCCCAATTGTTTCATTTGCGAAGCATTCATTTGGCAACGCACATCCAACTCTTTAGTTGCTTCAATCAAAGGAGCAATCAAGCCTTGATAACGAACAGCTTTATAACCATTACTATCTTCAGCAATCAACTCTGGCATAACCTTTTCTACAGTCTGGGCAATTACCCCTGCATCCGCTTTGCCATTATCTTTCCAGTTCCACTTAACACCGGTGATTTTTCTAATAATGTCGAGGCCTGATACTTTTTGAATGTCTGTTTTCAAACGACGGTCTGAAGTGGAGATAAATCCTGTCGCACGCACATCGCCTGTAACATGCAGTTTAGATGCAGGAGAAGCATTTCCAATACCCACATCACCACCAACTACAACTAACTGATTAGTGCCGACAACAAGACCATTTGCTGGAAGATTTAATGTACCAGTCATTGTGTCACCAGCTTTAGCAACATAGTTTGCTAAAGACGCAGATGAAGCAGCATCCGTAATACCATATCCAGCTAGTGTTGTTGGAGTGCTGGTAATTGAAGACCACGCAGGAGTGACTGTTGTATTTCCAGCAGCCGTCAATCGACCTTGTGCATCTACAGTAAAAGTTGGTATTTGCGTCGCTGATCCATAGGAACCAGCAGTCACACCGCTATTGCCCAACCCGCTCGTGAAAGATTCACAACCAAAAACTCCAGTTACAGAATTAAATTGTAAAGCCATTCCCGATCCGCAAGTAGGAATCGATTCTTTGAGTACTAAATCTTCGAGAGTCTTGTTTTTGATTTTTGATGCTGTGTTGGCAACTGCAGCATATGGTACTGCACGAATAACATTCGAAGGAGAAATAGTATTCCAAGTTGTACCATCAAAAAAGCTCACTTGCATCAAACGAGACTGTCCATCGGCGCCATTAAAACTTCCAACAATTTTAGAACTCACGCTATTGAGATCAGTCTTAGCCGCATAACAGTTTAAATTAGTGCCGTTTTCAAAAGCTTTTACAAGATCAGCGCTCGGTCCAACAACAACGTCGAACACTCCACCACTTCCGCGCATGTCCATGTTCGTTTTTGTTTCTTCATAAAGAATACAACTGCCATCTGGTGACAGAATTCTGAAGTTAAAAGAGACACCGTTGACTTCTAATGGTTTGCCATCAGACTTCATGATGCGTCCTTGGTAAGACAAACTGGCAGGAATGTTAGAAGCGTTAGCACTTACAGCGCAAGTCGCCACCACGAACAGTGTCACTAACCAGAGCTTATAAAAACGGTCTAAACCTAAATTTAATTTCATAGTGATCTAGTTATCGGCACAAAAATGAACAAACTTCAGTACTTAAACTAGACCTAGGTGTTAGAAGCTTGAAATGTCAGGATTTTTTAACAAATTTTTTGGCTCTTTTTTATTTTCTGGGTAAATCAATAGGTTCGATTTAAAAACGAAATTATCAACATGAGATTTCTT
>JBKHVM010000091.1:0-8086 GCA_046570065.1 Bdellovibrionia bacterium | reverse complement strand
GAATACCATCCACTGTGGGATTTGGATAAGTGCCATTGAGATCGCCTCCTGCTGTACCCGTGGGCGTGCGAGCGTCAGTGAAACGACTGTCATCTCCAGCCGCCAAAGTTCCTGCTGCTGTTCCCACTGACAGTCGAGCCATAGGCACCGTTCCTGAACTCAAATTAGAGGCATTGAGATTGGTAAGATTCACGCCACTCACTGCTGGTAGAGCACCAGATCCATTGAGTTGCAGAATTTGATTGGCTCCCGTACCGACATCAACGGCAACAGTCACATTTGTTGTACCAGAAGTGGTGATACCTGCTCCAGCTATTATGCTTGTAATTGTCCCCGCCCCTCCAGCGTCTGGGACACATTTTAGCTTACCACTCTCGTATGTGAGCACTTCACCTGAGGCACAATCCACACCGGGTGTATCTAGTACTGCAATTTCTCCTGCAGTGATCGTTCCAATCATTTCGCTGGACTTTGCATAAGAAGCAAAAGGAACTGAGTTAATGCTGCTATTAGGTGAGATCATTTTCCAACTACTACCATCCCAAAACGCCACTCTGAGTTTTCTTCCAGTATTAGCGGTCACGGTTGTCGTGCCAGCTACGGTGTTGTCAGAATTTGCACATTGTTTGCTGCCCGAATTTAAAAAGATACTATGTAAATCTCCTGAAGCTGGAAATAATTTTGTGCCTGTACCAATGGTTAAATCAAAGACACCGCCAGACCCACTCATGTTAATGCTATTTCTTTGCTCACGGTACATCACACAAGTCTCATCAGCACTTAAGATCTCAAAGATAAAACTCACGTTGTTGTTTTCAAAAGCTCTGCCATCAGAACGAAGGATACGCCCCTGATAAGATAATTGCGCTGGCCCTGCTAAGGCCAACCAAGGCAAAAACAAAATCGAAACGATTAACTTAAGAACTCTCATATTTAATTTATCGGATTATGAAGAAATCTTCTATATAAGACTTTAAGTTCTTTACTGATTCTTAAAGCAATTGCCTCATTTAGAGAAATCGCAAGCATTTTTGTCAGAGTTTTGTTAATGCGCCTAACAGAAAACTAACAGGACTTAAATCCCATTTACTTGCAAGCTAATCCTGAAGACAAAGGGAGGAACCATGATGGCTCTAGTTGAAAACCTAAAAGTGTCTACGCAAATCAAATTAGCTCAAAAAAAGAAACATCAAGCTAAAGTTCCACTGCACATTGAAATGGGTAATTACATTATTAAAACTGCTGATAACTCTGAAGAACTAATTTCGAGTTTCAAACTACGACATGAAGTTTTTAACAATGAATTTAGAGGTATTGAGGGGGAAGGCTTTGACTTTGATGAGTTTGATAAAATTTTTGATCATTTGATAATTATTCACAAGTCATCTCAGCAAATTATTGGTACCTACAGACTTAATTCTTCTAAATTTTCTAAAAAATCCTACACGGCACTTGAGTTTAATATGCCTTTTTTAAATAATGATGTGTCTTATCTTGAGTTGGGTCGAGCTTGTATCCATAAAGACTTCAGAAAAGGCGCAGTCATCTCTTTGTTATGGCGTGGCATTGCCCAGTATATGAAGCTCTCTGGAGCAGATTTGCTTATTGGTTGCTCCAGCGTCAAAGTTAATCACCCTCGAGAAGCAAGCCTGCTTTACAAATATTTATTGGATGCAGGCCACATATCAGAGTTTTTTCACTCCAGCCCAACTCCGAACTTTGCCATGGAAAACTTTGAAAGCTGGTATAACACTCACAGATTAGATATCGATGCACAAAAAAAGCAAGAAGCACAGGATCTATTACCTTCGCTCTTGAGGTCCTACATAAAACTCGGGGCTAAAATTTCTGGAGAACCTGCCTTTGATCGAGACTTTGACTGTATCGATTTCTTAACTGTGTTAAGAAAAGAAGATCTCTCAAAATTGCTTGCCGATAAGTTCCAAGTTTGAAAACATTAAAGGATGCTATCAGACCTAAATAAGCTAGCCAAATTGGTAAATCGCGATCAAACTCTTGCTTCATTAGTGACACACGAAATCGGTGGATCTGTCATCTATAAGAATCAAGACTACCCTCTCCACAGATTTATTATTGGCAGTAAAACTCAAACTGATCGTCCGACTTTGTTTATCACAGGAGGAGTACATGGCATTGAGCGCATCGGAGCGCAACTCGCGTGGAGCCTCCTTAAAACAACTATCGACCGCCTTTTGTGGGATGATTCTCTGAAAAGTCTTTTTTCTAAAGTGAACTTAGTGGTGATGCCTCTAGTAAATCCCGTTGGCTACAATCACTTTATGAGAAGCAATGGTAATGGCGTAGACCTGATGCGAAACTCTCCTGTCCACTCCCTTGAAGAGAAGATTCCGCTACTTTCTGGTCACCGCTTGAGCCCCCTGCTACCATGGTATCAAGGGGCTCAAGAAGAGCTTGAAGCTGAGAATAAAATTCTGCTTGAGACATTTACAAAATACGCTCAAAACAGCCCTAGAGTCATTGCCATAGATTTTCACTCTGGTTTTGGCCTCAGAGATCGCCTTTGGTTTCCTTACTCTTACACTTCACGCCCTTTTGAAAATATTGCCGAGATGCACTCTCTGTATCACTTATTTGAACAAACGCATCCTTATCATATTTACCAATTTGAACCTCAGTCTGACGGTTATCTTTTAAATGGTGATATGTGGGATCATCTGTATCTTGAATATCAAAAGAAAAACCCCGAAGGTGTCTTTATCCCACTCACTTTAGAAATGGGCTCTTGGAATTGGGTCAAAAAAAATCCTCTTCAACTTTTTTCTAAAACTGGAATTTTTAATCCCATAAAAGAGCATCGACTAAAGCGAGTCTATCGTCGTCACCATTTACTTTTTGATTTTATGTTAAGGGCACTATACTCAAATCAGATCTGGTCTGAATTAGATATTAATTTTAAAAAAAAACATCAGGATTTAGGCTTTAAAAAGTGGTACTCAAAATAAAAAAGGCCCACACTTTTGTGTGAGCCTTTGAGGGGTTCTCAAGTTCAACTTACTTACAAGCTGAACCTTTGATAGAAACGATTTCAACATTATCAATTGAAGGATTTGCAACTTGATACTCAACAACTTCAACTTCTGCATAGCCAAGAGAGTTGTAGTTATCACGACCAACAAACTCAACACCTGCAGTATAAGTGTAATCTACAAGACCGTTGTCGATTTTCTCAGCCTTAACAGACTTAACAAAAACATTCACGCGCTTAGCATCTACTAATGTTTGCCCACAGTTTGAACCAAGAACTTGATTGATCTTAGATTGAGCTTTTTGTGATAGTTCACCAGCGTGAGAATAATCTACCCAAACTCTCTCAAAACCATTTCCAGCGCCCGCACCAATTGCAACCAACGATACTAAAGAAATAACTAACTTTTTCATTTTAAAGCTCCCTTTGTTTTATGTGATGGAGCGCTTGTATCAACCTGAGACAACTCCGTATAGTCTTTAGTAAAGAGATAATCTCCCGATAAGAGATTATGGGAATATTTGCTCAAACCCTCAGAAGAATACGCAAAGAGCTAACTCCTTTGTCGGCTAAGTCTGCGTGGCAAAAGTGGCAAAAAAAAGGACTGAGTGTTAATTATGCGTATTACATGAAGCTTGAAAAAGGCGATATGCTTCCCTCTCCTGAAGTGGTCGAACAACTCGTGAGACACTTATCCTATGAGCATAAAGAGTCTCTGATCTATGCTTATTGTCAAGAGATGTTCCCTAATCAAAAAGAGCTATTTCAGATTCAACACAGCCCCCTATCACCGCCATCATCAGCCCATAGCTCTCTGCCTAGCAAGGGACAGTATGAACTAAGTCCCCGACAAATTTCCACTTTAGCTAGCCATAAATCTTATTATCATATTTTTGTGGTCTTAATATTAGCCAGAAAGAAGATTCCATTAAAGGATTTGTCTAAAATTGTTGAGATGCAGGCTATGGATAAAAAAATAAAGACGTTAGAAGAACATGGTCTTGTAATTCGGGAAGACGAAATGGTGCATGCAATTTCAACAGAAGTTAGATTTCCTAAGGCCACTACTCTTCAACTTAAAGAAGACTATGCAAAGTTCGATGATTGGGACCAAGAATTTACTAAAGACTTTGCATTTGAAAAGGTATTTGAGAAACGTCTATTACGTCGGGTATCACCTCGCTACTTGGAAATTATCAATCAGCAGCTTGAGCTTACCACTGAACTTGTAAAAACCAGCGATGAACTAAATAGTAGCTTTAATAGTGATGTGATCTTTATGGAGATCAACTTGACTCGCGGAAAAGTCCCGGGCTAACGCTAGAATCACAAGTAATATCCCCTTAACTATCTCGAGCAAAGCTGTCTCAATATGAGACGGCTTTGTCTTTTTTTGTTCTCGGTCACTTTATAATTCTTCATTTTTAAGCCCTTGGCACAAGGCTTGCTCTAAGGATACATGAATCAAGTTTAAAACAACCTTTGGAGGACATATGTTGATTAAAAACTTAACCCAAGGAGCTATTGCATTCCTCTTGTTATCCACTATAGCTTGCGGCAAAAAAGACCATTCTATCCCAGCCAAAAAGATTGTAAGACCTGCTGGCACTTCTCAACCTCAAGTTGATACCCAGGCTCAACAATTAGGTATTAATATCGACTGGAAATCGACTGAAGTGATTGGCGAAGAAAATGGACGAGCAAAACTCACTCACGTCTATATTATGAATGGCAAAGAAAAAACCTTTACGAACACGGTAGCACTGAACAAAACCACATGTGCTAATGCTGATATGATGACTTATGACGCTGAAATGACATCTAATTCTAGCGATTCCATCTATACAGCATTAGGCTCTACTTCTTGCTCAGACAGCGATATTCAATATGTTGGCTTAAGTTTTATGGCTTGGAATGCTCAAAGCCAGCTGACTCAGAATTTTGTTTTACTCAATATTACTGATGCTAAGACATCTATGGTTTCTAAACAGGTTATTAGCACCAGTTATGCTACTTACTTGCCGGACTGGGTAGCGCAAATGGCTTTTCAGTATGACAACTTCTAGTGTCACAAATTGGCTGAGACTGACTAAACACTAGACAAAAAAAATCCCCATCCAAAAGATGGGGATTTTTTTTAAGAACTTCCCAAGAAGGGACCTCATTTTCTGCTTATTTTAGTTCTTAACACAAGCTCCGTAGTAGTAAGTCCCATTAACGGTGCGTCTTTGAATTGTTTTGCAGCTCAAACCCTCGTCAGAACAATCGGCTTTAACCTGCATTTGACCTTTGTCGTCCATGGAGACAACTTTATTCTGATCACACCAACTAAGGTAGTCTACTACCTCATCTGCCATATTTAAACTATAATCATTAGCTTGTGCAGCTACTGAGGAAGCTAAAACCAAAACGGCAACTATCATTTTTTTCATAACGAACTCCTTCAAAACCTCTACGGTTTATCAACATTCCCCAGAAGAAGCAAAAAGAGTTGAGTTACAATGAAATAAGGAAAAAGCTGTCAAAACTTTAACCAAGATAACCTTTAATGATCGTTAAGACTTCTCCGACACCACTAGCTCCGTAATAAAAAAGCAAAGAGAGAATCACGCCATAGAAAAGAACCGCAAACAATCCCAGAATAGATGCCAAAAGGAGGAATAAACCATCCTCCTCTGTCATGGCGACACCTACTAAAAAAATCACACCTGCCGGAGCTGTATTGGTCCCAGGGATCGGCAAAAACATCACAAAACCCATAATTAGGACAATCAAGGCCGCATATAAATGTCCAAATCGGCTATTGGCCCAACCCCACCGAGGTTTAATAAACAACTCTAATTTACTTAAAAAAGCAGTGGCTCCCTTTATCATCGTTTTTGCCAAAGCTTCAGGAATAACAATTTTAGCTGCCCATGCTGGAATAAATGGTTGATGCCGCCCACGAATTATCTGCAAAGCCAAAATCATCAAAAGAATTCCGAAGGGAGTACTATATCCAGCAGCTGGTAAGGGCAAAGCACTCGGCAAAGAAGTTAGGATCAATGCTAAACCAAAACCCCTCTCCCCCATTGCTGAAAATAACTTCCCTATGGTCAACTTTTCTTCTGAATTTTGAGCTAAAAGTTCCTGTAAACTTTGTGAAAGACTCTTTTCTTTTGCCATGAATCACCTTGTCTAATAACTGAGCTTAAAGGAAAGGGGAACACTGTCAATAATTAAGACAATTTGATTTTTATTACTTGGTCACGAAAAAACTCCAGCGAAAAAGAACACTTTCATCTAAATTAAGCCAATGAGTACTACTAATTATTTTTTCCAGATTTTTTTGTTTTTCGCTTACCTTTTTTTTAGCAGTGAGACGTTTGCTCAGAACCTCTCCTGTCTACGCAATATCAAGCCAGACGAAACTTACTTTACAAGCAAGTCACTCTGTGATGCTAACGGCAACCTCCGCGAACAGATTCACTACTTTCCAAACTCAAAAAGTATTGGTGAAAGATGGACTTTTGATGAAAATCAAAAACTTGTAAGCTACATGAGTTTTAATCGCGAGGGTGAAGTCATCTTTAATGAGTCTTTTGTTCATCTACAAAACGATATCTACAATGTTTTTCAAAACCAAAAATTAGTAGCAAAAAATATTATTACACTCTTTCCAAAGCTTGAGCGGGTCAAAACCGAGGCCTATTTTTATAAGAATCATGAGCTCTTCTTTGCTGAAAATTATGAAGATTCAAATATGGAGACCTTCCCTTCGCAAATTAGAATTTATGAGAACAATAAGGTAAAGTGGAATTATCAGTTAACCTATAGAAAAAATGAGCGCGGAATTGTTCTTGTTACTAAATTTAAATTATTTGATGGAAAATCAAATCTCCTTGGAGAATATGATGAATTTGCTCCAGCCCGCCAAGATGGTGTTAAGAAACCCAACCATGTCGCTATAATCGACTCGGGATTTGATTTAAACCACCCTCAACTCACAAGCTTTTTTGCTGCGAATCTTCCTGGTTTATATAACGATCCAGCAGTTGATCGAATCAATGTTGAAGCAATTCAAGATTCTGTGATTTTATCACCTACAAGAAGACCACCATTTCCATTTTCTCATGGTACTCATGTGGCTTCAGTAGCTATGAGAGACACTCAAAAGACACAATTTACAGGATTTGCTGGAGACTTTTCACAACCTGATTTCTTAAATACTATTTCGCTAAAAATAAAGAAGCATAATATTAAAATTGTAAATATGAGTTTTGGCTTTGGCGAAAGAAGCAATCCATTTGGAGCCTCCGAAGAAGGTCGCTATGCTCTATTTAAATTGATGAATGAAAATCCACAAACCCTTTTCATTGTTGCTGCCGGTAATGATGCCTCTGAGGTTTTAGAAAATTCGGACAGTGACTGGCCCGCTGGTGCTCCTGTGCCAAATAAAATTGTAGTTGCAGCTACTAATCAAAGCGCTTTCAAAAATGATCCAAACTTAAAATTGGCAAGCTTTTCTAATTTTGGAAATCTGGTAGATATAGCTGCCCCTGGAGATGATGTCATGGGAGCCAATATTGGGAATGTTGAAGTGAGAATGTCTGGTACCTCTATGGCCGCTCCAAACTTGATGAATATTGCTATCAAGATACTCGAAATAAATCCCAACCTATCTATGCAACAGCTCAAAGACATACTACTAACGTCAGTCTATGTTCCTACCAATAAGCTAGCGGTGCGAACGCAAGGGGTATTGGATCCCTCCGTTGCCTTACAAAAGGCTCGAGAGACTCTCTATTCAAAAAACTAGACCTTAATAAGTATCCAGAAGGCTTCAAAATTAATTCAAGAACAATTTAAGTATTGAATTACTGGAGGTTTTCTCATGATGATACACTTACTTAACTTTAACTAAATTTTAGCGATTAAGTGAAGATTTATAATAACTTAGCCGATAAGTAAGCATGTTCTTTTGGAAGGTCGGAACTTTTAGCTTTGTTAAGAAATTAAAATTCTGTTCATGACCCCCATTTGATTCGGACACCCAACCCAGGGGGTCAAAATGGAAGTCACAACGTATAAGAGGAAATT
>JBKHVM010000090.1:0-8249 GCA_046570065.1 Bdellovibrionia bacterium | reverse complement strand
ACCCCACAAGCGTTGACTTTTTTTTATGATAAAGATCAAACCAACAGCAAGACTCAAAAGTAAGATTGGCAAAATAAATCCCAAAGTATTCATAACTTTGGCTGCAATGACCATGGGCCACAATAAAGAGCGCACCAAAGACTTTATAATTGGATTTGCGGCAATAAAGTCTGCAATAGGAGGACTTAAGCGGTAATACTGTTTAACAAATGCCTTGCCGAGAGTATTTGTGAGTAAAAAGCGATTGCGAAACTCACGCAATGCCTGCACTTCAGGCTCAAGGGGACTGCCAAAAGCAGCTGTTGCAATAAAACAGCTTTTATCATCTAAGAGTCCGACCACTTTTTCGGGAGTGACACAGACATCTGCAGCTGTCAGTAAAGCTGGATCAGATGCAAACAACAGGTTTTTGGCACTATCTTGATCTGCCATAACAAAACAGTAGCCAACTCCATTAGATAAACCCGTAATACGATTGTCTTGAATAGTGTACTCTGTACCGTCTTGCTTCATCGGAATGCGAAATGAAGACGAAGCATTATTTATTTGCGACAGTAAGGTGGCATCAGAAATTCCCGTGTCTCCACCATTGCTCTCATAAAAAAAGTAAACGGCTTCATACTTAACAGCGCTGACGCCACTCACTGTTGGATAATCAGCCGCGAGCTCAAAATCGCTGATATAGGCCTTGTCGTCACCTTTTTCGAGTTTAAATGCACAAGCGCCATGCCCCGCAGAGCAGTCACCATAATTAGAAGTAGAATCATGACCCACTAAACGGATGGCAAGACTGACTCGAGCACTCTCTTCGGGCACCCCACCGTTATCTTTATCTACTCCAAAGTAAAAAGTTTCACTGGCATTAACTGCCGCACCAGAGTTACACGAAACACCCATAGCAGTGCAGATTTCACCCCAAGTAATATTGAAGGTATAGTCCGTGCCGGCTGCAATGTCAGTAGGCCCAATTTCTTCGACGATTTCATTATCTGATGCCTTGACCAGAAGTAATCTTACCCCTGTGCCCCCAGAATCAGCACTATTTACAGAGAAAGTGATGGTAAGATTTAAGTTCTCATGAATTCTTTGGGGATTACAGGTGCTAAAGCCTGTGCCGCCAGTGCATGAGTTGCATGTGCTACTTGCTACGGGATTAGAACAAGTGCCTGAAAGGCCACCATATATTGTTAAAAAATTTTCGGAAACACCAGATGCGCCGCCAACACTTTTAACCGTAAGAGCTGCCTGCGCAGAAACTGTTAGCAAAAATAAAAATAGAGATAAGCATCCATGCTTAATAAACTTCATGCTCCAATGAGATCATGGACTTTAGTTTATGTCAAAAATTCGTTCAGCGATTTGAATTCCGTTGAGAGCAGCCCCTTTGCGAATATTGTCAGATACCACCCACATCAAATAAGTCTTTGTATCTTCTAAATCTCGGTGAATACGCCCAACATATACTGGGTCTAAACCTGAGATATCTCGTGGCATTGGGTATTGAGATTCTTTGGGGTTATCTAACAAAACTAGACCTTGGCCTAAGCGTAGTGTCTCCGTAAACTCTTTCAACTCAACTTCTTTTTTTAAAGTTACCCAAACTGCTTCACTATGTGCATTTAATACGGGAACTCGCACTGTAAATGCAGAAGTTTTTAGCTCTTTAAGATCTAAGATCTTTTTGGTCTCTTTCATGATCTTGATTTCTTCACTGCTAAAACCATGATCTCCAAAAGAACCAATTTGTGGAATTAAGTTGAATAAAATGGGATGAGGAAAATTCTTAACTGAAGGCTTAGGATTTTGATAATCTTCCACTTGCGCGATCAACTCTTCGTAAGCAGGCAACCCTGCCCCACTCACTGCTTGGTAAGTTGCAACTTTAACGGCCTCGAGACCAAATTTATCTGCTAAAGGTTTAAGTGCGACAACCAACTGAATAGTCGAACAGTTTGGGTTGGCAATAATTTGCCCTTTTCCTGTGAGAGAAAGTAAGTGCCCATTCACTTCGGGAACGACAAGGGGTATTTCCGGATCCATACGGAAGGCAGCAGAGTTATCAACTGCAATCGCTCCTGCTTGCGCGGCCTTTGGAGCCCAGTCCTTTGAAATGTCATCACCAGAAGAGAAAAAAACTAAATCTAAACCAGCGAAACAATCTTCTTTTAACGTCTGTACGGCCCATTCACGCCCCTGCACTTCGAGCTTTTTACCTAAGGAATTTTCAGAAGCAAAAGGACGTAGCTCAGCTAGAGGGAACTTTCTCTCTTCGAGAATATTCATGAAGGTCTGACCGACCATCCCCGTGGCGCCAACAACCCCAACCTTAAGATTTTTTTTGTTCATTCTCTTCTGCCTCTTCGTCTTCTTCGATCATAAGGTCGCGATCAGGAACACCTTTAGGAGCGTAAACTCGCGGGCTCTTTTTGCGGGCGCGATTCATCCCTAAACGGAAGATTCCAAACACTGCCCCAAGAGTGGCGTAACCCATAAAGAGTGCAAATAACATGACCTCAGGGTAGAGAGCCACGACAACTAAAACTGAAACTCCAAGAATCAAATAGTGGAAAGGCAATCTTTCTTTAAAATCCAAATCTTTAAAGCTGCGATATCTAAATGTTGAAACCATCACGAAGGCCAACAGCACCGTCATCGCGAGAAGCCCATAGTTTCTTAAAGACTCAAGACCCAATTCATTGAAGGCAATTACTGAAGAAGCAACAATACCTGCAGCCATCGGAATCGGAAGGCCTTGGAAATAAGCTTTTTCGACGACATCCTGTTGCACATTGAAGCGCGCCAAACGAAGAGCACCACATGCTGTAAAAAGAAAACAAACTACCCATCCAATACGACCAAAAGGATGCAAGGCCCACTGAAATAATAGAATAGCTGGCGCCATGCCAAAACTGACAAGGTCACAAAGAGAATCATACTCAGCACCAAATTTAGAAGTAGAACGAGTCATTCTCGCCACTCTTCCATCGAGTTGGTCAAAAATAGCAGCTGCAACGATTGCGTAGGAAGCTAAGAGATACTGTCCTTTCATGGCTTGAATCACTGCAAAGAAACCACAAAAGAGATTTCCTGTCGTTACCAAGTTAGGCAGAACATAAATATACATGGCTAAGCGTTTACCCCTAGCCTCACCTTCTTCAAATTGTTCGATATTATCTATACCCATGGGGCAAAAAATTAGCCCACAATTGGAAAAAATCCAAAGAAATAAAATAATGCTGCTAAACCAATGGCGCTAAGCAGAGGGAGAGTGAAGTTATCATCAAGTTTGGCAACTGGCACAAGTTCTGCCAATGCTCCAATGAGACCACCAAATAGAGCAATAACTAAAACATGGTCTACCAACGTTTCAGTTAAAGTAAGATAAACAAATGTAACCAAAAAACAAACAACATAAGCCGCCATGAATCCTTGAATGGATTTGTGCCTAAATATTTTGTCTTTACCCCACTTTATTCCAACAAAACTAGCTATGGGATCTGCGAAAGCCAAAAAAAGGATCGCCAATGAGACAATTGGACGCGGGAAAAAAAGCACTAACAAAGCAACTCCCGAAAGAAGGTAGGTTGTCCCTGCTAACTTAAGTCTCTCAGTTTCACGCATAATCGGACGAAATGCTTGCACCACCCACTCATTGAGCTTGGGACGATACTGTCTTAAAAAGTCCAAAGGAACAAAAAGCAACCACGCCACAAACAACATTGTAAGCGCAACAGTTTCTGGCAAAAATGTATAAGCCAAAAACATCGAAAAGACTCCAGACATGTGCCAGACTTTTCGGGCTAAATGAAGATCCGACCGTTTCTTTAATTCCATTGTTTCAAATAACTCATATTCCAACACAAGGCGCCCACAATAAATGAGGGACCTTGGCATTTCAATGGAATTATGACTGCTGATTAATATGCGTTAAGTGTATGTAATTTATGAGTTAAGTCACTCATGAATAAGCGAAATTGAGGAATTTTGCACATTTCCATCGCTGTAGGACACATCAATCTTTAAAATATTCTCGCCCTTAACAAGCGGAATCACATCTGTTTGAAATTTACCTGTTCCAGTTAAAAACACAGTTGCCACGTGTCCATTAGACATATTGCGCAAGCTGACTTCACTGATGGGCCGCTTTGCACAGGTCTCTCCACTCAACTGCACAAATTCAAATTTTGTGGCATCAAGCGTATCATCGCCAATTTTGCATAATTGTTTTTTAAGTTGAATCAGTGAGCGCGTGTTGTTTTCTTTTTGGCTGACCTGAAATTTTTCAAAAGTTTCGCTAGCAGGTTGTCGCTGGTTGCTCTCGCCAGCAACATTTTGATTTTTAAAGTCATAAAAAAGAGAAGCGTAACTGATCCCTGCACCGACAAGGACTAGCATGGCTGTAATCAGCAATTGTTTTTCTGCGCTCAATTCTTTTTTTGACATGACTCTAAGGGTATCGGAGTCACGACAATGAACTTAACGATCAAAGCTCTCACTACCTTAGCTTCTTAACTTGAAACGAACCTTTTCCAGACCTAGGTTTGCCTTTCATTATTAACTTTGGACAAAGGTCCGTAGATTGAGAATAACAACCTTAATGTTAAACAAAAAATTGTATTTCTTGATATCGTGAATTTTGCTTAACTTCCGATACAACAATCATAATGCTTAGAGTTTTGTTTGTTTTACTTTCATACCTGACAAGCTTTGTTGCTCTTGTTGGCATATTTCCAGCGTGCACTCCCGTGGTCAATAAAGTAAAACAACTCTACACACCATCCGATAGCATGCTTATTTCTGCCCCAGCAATATCGGGAAAAATATCAACAGAGTATTATGTCGACGGAAAATGCCACAAAAAAACAACAGATATTCAGTTCTCTTTTGACGGAGGAACGAATTGGCAATCGGCTGCAGAATCCATCTTAGTTAATGATTTTCAACTGAACTGCCAGTCCAATAAAGAATTTTCCTTTAAAATTAATCTTTCCGCTTTTATTGGCTCTTCTATTTTACTCAGAGGCCAAACAACTGCGGGCTACTCTAACATTATCTCCAAGAATATAACTATCGATAACACGCCACCAAGTGGATCACTCACTGCAGAGGGCGGGACGACAACAATCTCAAACCAAAATACCGTGTTTTATTACCAAACTAGTGATGTGGATGTTTTTAAGATATATATTACAGACCAAGCAAGCTGCCTTAGCGGTGGACAATGGCAAACACTAGATAACTTGAAATTGCCTTGGACTTTTACAGGAACTGGCCCACAAACTGTTTTTTACAAGACAATGGATTTTGCTCGCAACGAGAGCACGTGTGATTCAGTGACTATCGATGTCAATAGCACCATCAGTGCTCCAACAAGCCTGAGCCTAATTTACCCACTCAACTCTATAAGCAATGAAGTTACTCCCACAATTCGTGTTGATGGCGTTAATGCTGGTGACTTTGTTTTCCTTTATACTGCTGCTGACTGCAATGCTTCAGCCCTAGTGGCCTCCGGCGTTTCTGCAAATACATCTATTACTTTAAATGCCTCCATAACAGGAGTTGATGGTAGTTACGTGTTTTTTGCGAAAAGAAGAAATGGATATGGAGCAGACTCCGCTTGCTCAATAGCTAACACTACCTATCAACTAGATCGCCTGCCACCCGCAAACCCAAGCATTGCGATTGCTGATAGCCCGACAATCATCAATACACAATTTGTTGATCTGGAACTCTTTGCCGATGGTAGCCCCGCAGAAATGTACATTACCAACAATTCTGACTGCTCCAGTGGTGGTGTGTGGACCCCTTACTCTGACACATTTCTCGCTTGGGGACTTACGGCTGGAGATGGTAGCAAAGCCGTTAAAGTCAAATTTAGAGATGTTGCTGGCAATATTTCTTCTTGCTCAACAGCAGTCGTATCTCTCGACACCAAGGCACCACAAATTACTGGCCTATCAAATCAAGTCACTCCAGTGACAAGCCATACATGGTCTTGGAGCTGCGATGAAGCTCCATGCACCTACGAATTTATTGTCGACACCGAAACTAATACAGTTCTGCAAGATTCAGACTTCTCATCAATTCAATCTTATACAATTGAAAATGGATCTCCTGATGCTTTCTATTACTTACACATTAGAGCCAAAGACCTCGCTGGCAATATTTCTGCGACAGCACGCTACCTAGCTGTTGTCGGCAACTTTCCGAACACTCCCACTTCCCTCTCTTTAGTCTCGCCCACATCTGCCACTTCCAATATTACTACCCCTACAATATCTGTAGCTGGCATAACCGCCGGAGAAACAATCACTCTCCACACTACAGAGGATTGCTCTGATGTAGCCATCGCCTCTGGTACTGCTGGAGGGTCATCCATAAATTTGATTCCAACATTGAACACGGATCAAACGTACAAGTTTTATGCGAAAGCATTTAATGGCAGTAATTACTCAAGCTGCTCCCTTGCCTCTCTCACCTACACCTTGGATCGTTTAGCTCCCACCAGCCCAACTGGATTAACGGATGGCTACTTTGCCTTAAGCACCTACTCTCCATTTCTGTCATGGACAGAAAGCACAGACACTTTAAGTGGAGTTGCAAAATATGAAATTCAGCTTGAAACTGTGTCTCCCTCAAATGTCATAATTGCATGGCAAGATATTGGCACAACAACCTCTTTCACTTATAGCGGCCTTTCACTCAATGCAAACGTCAGCTACCGAGTTCGCTTGCGTGCTGTTGATCAAGCTGGAAATCAATCCTCAACAACAGTATCAGATGGATGGGTTGCAAAAGCACCGGATACTTTGAGCGGTCCCCTTTGCTTTATTTCAAGCGCTTTAAGTCCGGGCAGGGTTGAAACCGCAGTTGTCGATGGTAATGTGGCCTATCTTGGTGGAAGCTTTACCTCGGTGGGCCCATGCCATGGGGGTCTTGTGCTACTAGACAACGAAGGTAACTACGTCAGCACTTACTCTCTTGCTGGCGCTGTGAATGGGATGACAGCTGATAATGTGGGTGGGGTTTTTATCTATGGTGACTTTGCCTTTTCTCAGGGGGGCTATTCTACAAAAAATATTATTCGCATCAAATCAGATCGCACTGTGGATACAAGCTTTAATCTCAATATTAACGGTTCAATCTCTTCAGCTCTTGCCGTGGATGAGATGCTTTATCTTGCGGGCAACTTCACTAATATCAACGGAGCAAGTCGCTCCGGTTTGGCTTCTATTGACATTCAATTTCCATCAGCTCCAACACTCACCCCATTCGCCGCTACAGGAATCAGCAATAGCGGTATCGGAGGTTTCTATTATGAAGAAATCTTTGATGAATTGTATCTATTTGGTAGCTTTACTTCCTTTTCAGGCAGCTCAAGCCGAAAATATGTGGTCCGCTTTTCTGATGCAAATACACCCAATCCAGCTTTAGACTCGACTTGGCTTCCTAATTTTAATGGCAGCATAGCTTCTGTTACTAGTTTGAGCGGAACTTTATTTTTTGGGGGCTCATTTAATCAAATTAATGGTGCCGCTAGTAAGTATATTACTAAAATGGACCGTTCAACCGGAGCCTTTACTGCGGTCGGAAATAATTTTTACTCTGGCAGCAGCACGACTTATTATATAACAAACTTATGGGTCAAAAACGGCGAACTTTTTGCATCATTTTATCGATCGACTGCCCGCCTTAACCTGAGCACTTTAGCAACACAAACCGCCATCAATTCGCTACCTATCTCCACAAAACATTTTTTAGGGAACAAATCTTCAACTAGTGTTTTTATTAAGACTGATAATGGCATAAAAGAACTTAACACACCTCCTGGCGGAAGCTTAACTTTGAACAGTTACAATTTGCCTACTTGGGCAGGAACACCAACAGCTATACACGCAATAGACAGCAATTACTATTTGTTGGGTGGGAGCTTCACAACCGTTGGGGCAGTTAGATCAAGAGCAAACCTAGCAGCAATCGATATCTCAAATGGCTCTCTTCTTCCGTGGCAACCCGAGGCAAGCAGTATTGTTTACAAGATAGTTAAGCACGGCACCTCAATTTATGCCGGAGGTAGCTTTACCAGCGTTTCGGGCATAGTAAATAACTATGTGGCCAAAATCGACAAAACTAATGGGAATGTTTTACCTTCAGAAGCTAATACCGATGCCGCTGTATCAGATATGGCAATATTTAGTAACAACCTGGTTCTGGCCGGATCTTTTAACGGAATAAATAATACGAGTCGT
>JBKHVM010000089.1:0-8312 GCA_046570065.1 Bdellovibrionia bacterium | reverse complement strand
GAAGAAATTCGTCAAGGTATCAAAGAATACGGCAACTGGCCGACAATCCCACAGCTCTACATCAACAAACAACTTGTGGGTGGAAGCGACATTATGATGGAAATGTATCAATCTGGGGAGTTGCAAGAGTTATTAAAAGACGTAAAATAGTCTCATGAGATGCAATTTAGCTAATTGGGACCGATTTTTACGATTTTTAATTTCCTTGATAATGCTCACGTACGTATTTGCTGGCGGGCCAGCATGGATGTATGTGGGCCTTTTTTTTCTGTTCACTGCCGCTTGGGGATTTGACCCCATCTACGCTATGCTCGGCATAAAAACTCTTAAATTCAGAAATAAAAAACAAGAGGTAGAGTAATGCTTTCTTCTACGGCTTTACAAGAACTGCAAAAGGTTTTTTCATCAGAGCAAATTAAATCAGATGAGTCCTCTCTACAGTATTACGGCAAAGACTGGACAACTTACTACGATATCAAACCAAGTCTTATTGTTTTTCCGAAGTCTACGGAAGAAGTGCAGTCCTTAACAAAGTGGGCTATTCAGCACCAAATAGGTCTCGTCCCCTCCGGTGGACGCACAGGCCTTAGTGGTGGAGCTTGCGCCCTCAACGGGGAAGTTGTAGTTTCTTTTGAAAAAATGAATCACATCAAAAACTTCAACTCTACAGAACAAACAGTGGTAGTCGAAGCCGGTGTCATTCTTGAATCTCTTCAACAATTTGCTCTAGAAAAAAACCTCTACTATCCAGTGGATTTTGCAGCTCGAGGCTCTGCCCATGTTGCTGGTAGTATTGCCACCAATGCTGGTGGCATTAAAGTAGTTCGCTACGGTCTCACTCGCAATTGGGTTTTGGGTTTAAAAGTAGTCACGGGTACCGGCGAAATCTTAGAGCTCAACAAGGGGCTGATTAAAAATGCCACTGGTTATGATTTGCGCCAACTCTTTATTGGCAGCGAAGGAACATTAGGTTTTGTCACTGAAGCGATAATTCAACTTGCTCCTCCGCCCCCTGCTCTTAAAGTTCTAGTTTTGGGCCTAGAAGGCCTTGATTCCATCATGAAGGTTTTTGCAGAATTCAAAGTGAAGTCTTCATTGGTTGCTTTTGAAATGTTCTCAGATAAAGCTCTGCAAAAAGTTCTTGCAAGCACTGGCCTTAGTCGACCTTTTGAGACTGAAGCTCCTTATTATGTCCTCGCAGAAGTTGAGTGCGGTTCTGACAAAGAAGAAGAAAAACTCATGGGGCTTTTTGAAACCTGTGTCGAAAATGGTTGGGTTGTTGATGGCGTTATCAGTCAATCTGAAGTTCAAGCCAAAACATTTTGGCGCTACCGTGAAGACATCAGCGAATCTCTGGCTAAATTTAGCCCCTACAAAAATGATATCTCAGTTGCTATCTCGAGTGTTCCGGCATTTATGCAAGAACTAGATTCTATTTTACAAAAATCCTATCCCACATGGGAAGTCGTATGGTTCGGCCATATTGGCGATGGCAATCTTCACATCAATATCCTGAGACCAAGTGGGATGAGCAAAGAAGACTTTGTCAGCGAGTGCCGCAAAGTTGATGAAGTGGTATTTCAAAAAGTTCACAACTTTAATGGCAGTATTTCTGCTGAACATGGAGTTGGACTCTCAAAAAAGTCTTTCTTAAAATACACTCGCTCCGTAGCCGAAATTGAACTGATGAAGGGAATCAAAAAAGTTTTTGATCCTCATGGAATCATGAATCCTGGTAAAGTCTTAACCTATGAATGATGATTTGATGATTTTTCAGCGCTACTTTTCTATGCCAGAAGCGCAAGTGATTTGTAGCCGATTGCGAGCTGAGGGACTACATCCTGAAATCAAAGATGAGAATCTTCATTCCATCGCCCCCCATTTGAGTATTGCCATGGGTTCTATCATTGTGCTGCTGCCTGCGGATGAACACCAGGCTGCTAACGAAATTATAGCTAGCTTTTCGCAAAACTCTAATGAGCCAACAAATCAGGAAGCTCACGTTGAGACTCCTGCCCCTTACGCCGATTCTGACAAGATGGTTCGTAAGATTCATCTCAATGCAATCTTTGGTTTGTTCATCTTGCCTGTGGTGACAACTGCCTACTCTCTCTTTTTGAGTTTAAAATTAGTTTTATCAGGGCGAAAGCTTAGCTATTACGGCAAAACTCGGTTGGCCTTAGCCAACATTTTTAACCTAGTTGCCATTTTTATTCTCTATTATCTCTTTGGCAGCGAGTTTAGAAATTTGTTGAATTTTAATTTCCCACTCTTTAACTTATAGATCTCGAGTACGTGGGCCTGTAGCGCAGCTGGGAGCGCGCTTGCATGGCATGCAAGAGGTCGTCGGTTCGATCCCGATCAGGTCCACCATTTTTCATCTTTTTTGAGAGCATCTCATTCACTGATTTAAGCCTTATCTCGGAAAATTTTACCATACTCATTTCGCATAATAACTTAAACAATAGTCATTAGACTTCTACTGTTTAAGAAACTAAACCACTCAAAAAACGAAAGGAACATCCCAATGAAAATAAAAACGGTTTTTTTAGCTCTATCAATTTTGCTATCAATAAACTCACACGCAAAAACAATACTTGAAGATCATCAAAGCTTAAGATCCCATGAGCTCAAAGAAATTGGTAACGGTTTTTTAGATGCCCATGTTATAGCCACTGACTCATATATTACCGCATATCATCTGCCAGCATTAAATCGAGTCAAAAATATTGAAAAATATCTTCAATCTATTTTAGGCTCGGAAGACACTGTTACCATTAAAGATCCAAAAAACTCAGCAGATCTTCATCAGCTCGCCTATGATATTTCTTTTGAGTTAATGCACGGAGACCCCTACAACCAAAACTCTGTCGACTTAAAACACATTGGTTCTCTTATTATGCCTATATTTAATGCTCTAAAAGATCCATCTATAATAGTAATGAGTGCTTATGGAAGTGATGACCAGTTTTCTGCCCGACATGTTTATTTTATAGCTATCTCTAAAACAACTAAAGAAATGATTATCCTGACTGTTGGCTACTCTGAGTAAAAAATTATTTGGCTCCTGATTCGATTTATCCTGAATTAGGAGCTCACTTAGTAAATTTGATTACTACCCAGCTGAAGCAAGATCTTGAGATCTCAAAAGCATAGTAATTCTCAACGAGTTCGTACCGATGGCTTAACAACTCTAATGCCTTCTTCTTCAATGGTAATAAGTCGCTTTTTATACAACCCCCCAAGGGCGATCTTGTACTTCTTTTTACTCACTCCAAAAAGTTTATAGATCACTTCTGGAGCTGTTTTTTCTGTGATCGGTAGAAACCCAGAGTTCTTTTCTAATTCTTGCATAATCAAAGGCCCGATATCTGCTGCTGCCTTATGACCAATCTTTTTGGGATCATTCAGTGCTAAATCAATTTTACCATCAGCTCTAATGAGCTTCACATATCCAGATAATCTCTGTCCGTACTTGAGTGGCTTAAAGATTTCGTTTTGATATAATAAGCCTGAATAACGGTTATTGATAATTGCTTTAAAACCTAAATCAGTTCTGCCAGAAATAATCAAATCAACCGCTTGCCCCTCTTCTAGGTCCTCGGCATCTTTTTCAAGGTAACGGTCTAAACGCATCGATGCTGCGATTCGATCCGTGTTATCAAGATAGATATAAACTAGCACTTCTTGGCCAATTCGTGGTGTTTGCGTTTGCTCTGCAAAAGGCAAAAATAAATCTTTGGGAAGACCCCAATCTAAAAAGGCCCCTACTCTTTCGACTGCCACAACTTTTAAAAGAGCAAAGTCTCCGACCATGGCTTTTGGAACATCAGTTGTTGCCACCAACCGATCTTCAGAATCAAAGAATACAAATACTTCAAATTCATCCCCAACGTCACAATCATTGGGCATATAGCGTAGTGGCAGCAGAATTTCTCCATCCTCGTGCCCATCTAAATAGACACCAAAATCAACGTGCTTTAAGACTTTAAGTTTATTGACTCTTCCTATTTCAATCATTTCTGCTTCTTTAACTCGATATATTCATCGTATGTAATATTTAAATCTTCGATAACTCGACCATCAATTTCAATAATGCGATTTGCAACTGTTTGCACAAATTCGTGATCATGAGAAGTAAAAAGAACTGTGCCCTTAAATCTTTTTACTCCTTCATTGACCGCGGAAATACTCTCCAAATCCAAGTGAGCTGTCGGACCATCTAAAAGTAAAACATTGGCTCCTGACAACATCATTTTGGCAAACATACATCTTACTTTTTCGCCACCAGACAAAACATGTGGTTTCTTAAGTGCGTCTTCACCACTAAAAAGCATCTTCCCGAGAAAACCACGCAAAAAGGATTCATCTTTGTCTTCGGAGTATTCACGCAACCATTCCACTAAAGAATTAGCATCGGTGTTATTAAAATAGCGAGAATTGTCCGTTGGAAAATAGCTTACAGTCGTGGTCACTCCCCAACGTACAGTCCCAGAGTCCGGTTGGAGATCACCGGCGAGAATATCTAACAACACAGTTTTAGCAACATCGTTACGTCCGAGAAGCACAACCTTATCGTTTTTCTTAAGGGTAAAGCTCACGTTGTCTAGTAACTTTTCTCCATTAAGACTTTTGCTTAAGCCTTCCACTGTCAAAATATCATTGCCAGCTTCTCGTTTAGGCTCAAAACCCACAAATGGCTGACGACGAGTTGATACGGGCAAATCAGCTAAATCCAGCTTTTCAAGTTGCTTCTGGCGAGAAGAAGCCTGCCGTGACTTCGAAGCATTAGCACTAAAGCGCTGGATAAAGCTCTTGAGCTCTTCCGCTTTCTCTTCATTCTTTTTGCGCTGATCTGCTTTGAGCCTTTGATTGAGCTCGGTGGCTTGACGCCAAAACTCATAGTTACCAGAATAAATTGTCACTTTGTTAAAATCGATATCTGCCATATGCGTGCACACTTTATTTAAAAAGTGACGGTCATGAGAAACAACGATCACAGTATTCTGAAAATTTAGCAGAAAATCTTCTAACCACTGGATAGCATAGATGTCGAGATGGTTCGTAGGCTCATCCAACAACAGGATATCAGGCTGACCAAATAGAGCCTGAGCGAGTAAGACCTTAACCTTGTCACCTGGATCTAGCTCTCTCATTTCTTTATTATGTAAAGAGTCTGCAATGCCAAGACCTGCAAGCATCACACTTGCTTCTGCCTCAGCTTCCCAGCCATTGAGTTCGGCAAATTCTGTTTCTAAATCAGACGCACGCACCCCATCAGCCTCAGAAAAATCAGCTTTACTATAAAGCTGATCTTTCTCTTCCATCACTCTAAATAAGCGCTCATTGCCCATGAGAACCGTCTTTAGAACTGTTACATTGTCATAGGCATAATGATCCTGTTTTAAAACCGACAAGCGCATTGCTGGAGGAATAATAACTTCACCCGTATTTGGCTCTAGTTCTTTAGATAAGACCTTTAGAAAAGTCGTTTTACCAGCGCCATTGGCGCCGATGAGTCCATAACAATTTCCAGGGGTGAACTTGACATTAACTTCGTCAAATAGCTTTTTGCCGCCGAACCTTAAACTGACATTAGAAGTGGTAATCATGAGCCCTCGATCTAAAAGGATCTAGATACTCTGTCATTGGGCAAATATCAATGTTCAACACTCAGATTGGTAATATCTTTCACTTAAAATTAGTTTTACCAAAAAATACTAACAAATCGTTTACTTTAAATTTTCCTAAAACTATGCTTCTACGACATATGGGTTACGCAAAATATTTGTTTATTTTTTTGTTCTCGACCTCAGCAATGGCTTTCCAATGCCCTGAGGGTTTTATTAAAGTTCCCCACCTCCCTCTTTTCTCTAAAAGTGATTTTTGCGTCGCCAAATACGAAATGAAGAAGGTGAATGGCAGTGCCGTTAGCCAGAAAAAGGGGGCTCTCTACTCAGGAGTAAACCAATTTGAAGCCAAGGCTGCTTGCCAAGCTCTTGGGGATGGTTTTGAGCTCATCACAAATGATCAATGGCAGAATATAGCTCGAAATATCGCCTATAACGCTAAAAATTGGTCTTATAGTGAACCCTTCCAAGGCCAACTTTCTATTGGATTTTCCGAGGGCACTGGCTTTGAGGCTCCTCTCGAAGCTGGAGAGGACCACGATGGCTGCTATGGTACAAAACGCAATTGCACATTCGCCGTGTTCTCATCCCACCGCCGCACTCATATTCTAACTAATGAAGAGGTTATTTGGGATTTTTCTGGAAACTTATGCGAATGGACGTCCTCAAGCAATGCTGGTCTGGTCAAAAACACTCCAAATAATTTTCTCTCACTAATAAGAAAACATGACGTTATAAGGCACTTTTCTATTGAGGAAGCCTGTGATGATCCTGAAAATGCACCTTACTGTGGATATGGCTTTTTATGGTCTGCCATTGGCCCAGACAATAAAAGGCTGAAACCACACCTTTATGTCACAAATGGGGGCATTATTCGTGGCGGATGTAATCCGAGGAGCTATTTAAGTGGAGTTTTTGCTGCCAATTACTCTTTCACTCCAGATAGAAAGTTTAATATTGTCGGTTTTAGATGCACCTATTCTCCTCCGACAAAATAGTTTAGTTTCATAAAATACGAATCAAATTATTAAAACTAACAAGGGAAAGTCTTGCACACCTCCCAAGAATATTAAGGATCTAGTTATGAGTTTAAGTACAAATCACTTCGACAAATCAGCAACGCAGTGGGATTCTCCAGAAAAGATTCAAAAATCTCAAGACACAGCCGCCAAAATAAAATCCACTCTTTATAAAATTAATCCTGAATTTAAAATAACCCACACTCTGGAAGTGGGTTGTGGCACAGGCCTGCTCGGAGGCAACTTTATCTCTCCAGATACTGCTTATACCGGCATTGACTCCTCGTCTGAGATGCTAAAAGTTCTCCAGAGTAAGTTTCCGATGTCCAATGTGAAGACCTTAAATTTAGATGTCGAAAGAGAAAGTCTTAATCACATAGACTACAATTTTGTTCTTTCTCAGATGGCCTTTCATCATTTGAAAGATCCATCACAGGTCGTTAAGAGCTTAAAAAAGAATAAGGATTTTAAACTTGTGATCATTGATCTCGACAAAGAAGATGGCTCTTTTCATCCAGATCCAAAATCTATGGGTGTACATCATTTTGGTTTCACTCGCGATGAAATTGCTTCTTGGGCTCAAGGCGCAAATCTAAATCTAGAACACTACGAAATTATTAATACTATCGAAAAGAACAATAAACAGTACCATCAGTTTTTAGCTATTATCGGTTAATTCAAGTTTGGTGCGTTTATGAACTGTTAAAGGTTAGGGTTAGGCTAAGCCTAACCCCCAATGGAGTTATTAATGAAATGGGCACATCAAGACCCCATGGCAAAAAATCAGTTTTATCTCACTTCAACTTCTGATCATACTAGCTATAAATATGAATCAACTGATTTTCTTTATTTACAAAAGATTGTGTCGAGAGTAGAAAAATCTATCCCTCTCTTTAAATAATTCCTATAAAATAAAAATATTCGCTTTTTATTCCTGACTCATGACAAGAAGAAAGAAGCTTCATATGTTTTTTATGATAAAATCCTTTTCGCCTTCCTTCTCATGTGGTTTAGTTTTGCTATGAAGCATCTTAGATATCTGACTTTTCTTTTATTGTGCTTGCCCTTAATCTCTTTGGCTCAAACTTATAATTTTGCTCAAGGAAAAGTAACTTTAGCACCCTATGAGAAAGGTTTAGCTTTAGACTTTGAGCTCATTAAGGACTGGCATATCTATTGGATAAATTCTGGTGATTCAGGAGCTCCTCCAATATGGTATTTTGAATTTCAAGATAACAATACTATCGCGCAAGAACATTGGCCTTTACCAAAACGCATACCTGCAAACTCTCTCATTACGTTTGGCTACGAAGAACGAGCGCTTTTTCTTTTTGAACTAGGTAAAAAAAATATCCCTTTTAGTGGTGAACTCAAACTTGAATTTTTAATCTGCAAAGAAGAGTGCATTCCTTATATCAATGAATTGAGTTTTTCCTTCTCACCAGAAGAACAAAAAGAAAGTTATATTAACAAACTTCAATCTAGCTTTATCTATCCTAGTCGAAGCAAAGAGTCTGTTATTTTTTACGGAAATAAAGGTGGGGAATTTCAATTTGAGCTTCCATCTTTACCTACAAACTTAGAGCTTCAACATGTCTTTCCTTTCAATGGAGAACTTTTCACAACAGCTCCGCACCAATCTCTTTCTACACAAAAATTTGCA
>JBKHVM010000088.1:0-8372 GCA_046570065.1 Bdellovibrionia bacterium | reverse complement strand
AATTTCCTCTTATACGTTGTGACTTCCATTTTGACCCCCTGGGTTGGGTGTCCGAATCAAATGGGGGTCATGAACAGGACCTTGAAATTGAAAATATAAAACAAAATAAAAAGGAAAAACCAATGAAAAAAGGAATTTTAGTTGCGATGCTTATTATGAGTTCTGTTGCCTTTGCGCAGGAAGAGGCAACAGCAGAAGGTAAAACAGTGGCTGGTGATTTGCGTGAAAGAAATCATGAGATTTCGTGGGCCTCAGGATTTAATTATTCTTATAATGAAGATGCCAATGAGCTTGAAGACACTAGAATCAATGTCGATGTTAGTTATTTACGTAATTGGGGACGTTTCGGTTTAGGCTTGGGTGTTAAATATACTGAAGTGACAAGAGAAGATGAGTCTGCAGTTTTAGAAGAATCTAAATCAACGCGTTATCTTTTAACTGGAAGAGTTAACTTTATTGAAGATAAAGTTGGCAATGATGTTATTCCGTTTTTATCAGCATCTATTGGCTCTGGAAGTGTAGACAATGGTGGAACATCAGTAGATCAGTCCATTACAAAGCTTGCTTTGGGCTTAAAGTGGTACCCACTCAGAGAGATTTTTGCGCTTCATGGTGAGTTGTATCCTCTATTTAAAGAAGACACTGATGGCTCGGTAGTGGACAACTATGGCCTTAGTTTAGGAATGTCTCTAAATTTCTAAGACAAGAGTTTATTAGGGAATAGAAAAAGAGCGTCCACAGATGTGGGCGCTTTTTTTTTGAAGTATCAAAGGAGTTCAACTATGGGGGAGTTGCAGCTTGATTTTGGTCTAACCTTTTAAGGATTGGGTCATGCCTTTGAGACGATCGGCAAATGATTTGAGCATGGACATGGCCCACACTGGTAAATCATTGAGTAGTTCTTCATAACCTTGGGCGGAGACTTTTACTGCACTGACAACAGTAAGGGCTTGGGCTGAAGCTGATCTCGGTTGATTATCTAAAAGAGCAAATTCACCAAAAGTCTCTCCTTCGCGAATATCACAAATATTGACTCGTTTGCCGTCTTTAGTTTTTGTGAAAATCTGAACAGTGCCACTTTCTACTATGAAAAAATGGCTCTCTAAATCTCCCTCAAAAAAGATAAAGTCCCCTGGGGCGTAAGTAACTTTTTCGATATGCTCATTTGGGTCTACATTGCTCATGTTGATAGGCTACAGAATTTTATTTAGTTCGTGAACCGTTTTAACATAAGTAATTTTTTTACTGGATGGAAGTTTGAACTCTCCAAGATGTTTTTTGTTAGAAAAAGGGATTACAAAATGTTGAAAGCCTAGCTTATCTGCTTCTTTGAGGCGACTTTCCACAAAAGTAACTGCTCGGACTTCACCAGTGAGGCCAATCTCACCAAAGAATACTGTTTTGGCACCCAGTTCTTTGCGTCCTTCTGTGGATAAAATGGCTGCCGCCACCGCTAAATCTGCTGCCGGCTCCATGAGGCGAAGCCCTCCGACAACATTAATAAAAATATCACTATGATTGAGGCGAACATCTAGATGTCTGTCTAAAACAGCAGTTAGCAAGTGCAATCTGTTAACATCAATTCCAATGGAAGTTCTTCGTGGCATGGCCATGTGGGTGCTTACAGTTAGGGCTTGCACTTCACATAATAGAGGTCGAGTGCCTTCCATAGAAGCAAAAATTGCCGAACCGATGAGTTGGTTTCCGCGCTCTTCTAAGAACAGTTCAGATGGGTTTTCAACTTCATCTAGGCCGCGAGCAGACATTTGGAAGACTCCCAACTCTTGAGCTGCTCCGAAACGATTTTTGATCGCACGTAAAAGTCGAAAGTTATAAGAAGGATCACCGTCAAAAGCCAAAACGCAGTCCACCATGTGTTCTAGGACTTTGGGCCCGGCAATATTTCCATCTTTGGTGACGTGGCCAATCAAAATCACGGCAATACCTTCTTGTTTGGCGAGTCCCATAAGATGTCCAGCACTCTCTCGCACTTGAGAAACAGAGCCAGGAGCTGCCTCAAGGTCGGGGAGATATACAGTCTGAATGGAATCCACGACGAGCACGTCTGGCCTCTGAGATTTTGCGAGATTCATGATTTCATTGAGATTGCTTTCGGCTCCAATGGAAATAAGAGGGGAACGAATCCCTAGACGATGAGCTCGAGAGCCAGTTTGAGAGACACTCTCTTCTCCAGAAATGTACAGAACTTTGCTCTGATTCTTTGCAAGGCCTCCGGCCATTTGCAGCAATAGCGTCGATTTGCCAATTCCAGGAGCTCCCCCGAGAAGCACAAAACTACCGCGAGCTAAGCCACCGCCGAGAACGCGATTGAGTTCTGAAAATCCAGTGTCCATTCGTTCGAGCTTAATTTCATCTATATCTTGGTCTAAAGAAATCGCCATCTGGCTAAAGCTTTTGTGCTCTTTAGTTTGTGTGGACCAACCTCTAGTCTTGACCTCCGTGTTTTGCATTTCCTCGACGTAGGTGTTCCAAGCGCCGCAGTCTGTGCACTTTCCTTCCCAGCGAGGACGCTGAGCTCCACAATTTTGACAGGTATATACAGTTTTAATCTTCGATTTTGCCATAATTATCGGTATCATTATTAGAAGGTTCAGACAAGGAAGGGATGAGCTAGCTATGGTGTCAAAATTTACTTTAATGAGTTGTGTTTTCCTATTTCTGAGTACGCCTGTTTTTGGCTCTCAAGATAAAGTAAATACAGAATACAAAAAAGCTCTTGATCTCTTTCAGCAAAAAAAATATTCGGATGCCGAAAAAATTTTTTCGGAACTTTCTCAGAATAAAAATCTTCTCCAAGAATACCAACTTTTTTATTTAGGAATGAGTCTCTTTGAGCAACAGAAGTGGGCCGAGGCTTCGAATGCTTTTAATAAAGTAATGGATGGCAATCCTTCGATTAAACTTAAAAATGATTCGGCTCTTTATCTTGGTAAAATTGCCCTAGAGCTAAAAAGTTATCAAGAAGCTAAAAAGCAGTTTTTGAGTCTTGAGCGCAAAGCCAGGAATTCAGAACAATATCCAGAAATTATTTTTCAATTAGCTGCAGCCGAAAAGGGCCTTGAGAGCCACAAAGGAATGTGTCAGTGGTTGAATAAACTTTACTCGCGTTATCCAGATTTTTCTCGTCTCGACAAGTGGGGCGAAGATTTGGCAGCAAATGAATTTTTAAGTGAGCCAACAAAGTGTTCTTCCGATGTGGGAGACTTTAGATCACGGATTCGTCATTTTTTATTTGCGGGTATGGACAAACGCGCTCAAGCTGAAGTGGATTCATTCAGAAAAAAAGTTGGAATCAATCTTATTTCAGATGCTGTACAAGCTGCCTTTTTTGCTCAAGAGGGTGAAGTGGGTAAGGCACTTACTCTTTTAAAGCCATATTACGAAAAAAATAAAAACAATTATGATTTTCTCATGCAGTTTGCCAGTGTTGCTGCCCGGGCTGGGGAATCGCAGTTAGCTGTTGGTGCCTACTTTCAAGCACATAAATTACAGCCGAATTCAAAGGGCGGTCAGCAAGCACTCTATCAATCTGCATTTTTGAGTTATATGTTTCAAGACTACGACGGTGCCACAAGAAGATTTCAGGAGTTTCAACGTAAATATCCTAAGTCAGGCTTGCAAAAGGATGCGAGATGGCACTTGGCGTGGTTGAAGTATCTTAAGGGTGACTTTGAAGGCTCTTATCGCGCCATGGTTGAAATGGAAAAACTCAAAAGTAAAAATAAGAGACAATGGCGAGGTTTTCCCAATGACAGGCTCACGTATTGGATGGCCATGAGTTTAGTTCGCCAGGGTAAAACAGAACAAGCTCGCCCCATGCTGGAGTCCTTAGCGCGAGATCCTTATCTTGGATATTATTCTTTGGCAGCACAGGCTCGCATTAGCAAATTAGCGCCTGTTGTTTTTAAAGTGAGCAATGGTCAGCCTCTGCAGGTTTCTCCGACGCGCTCTCTAGCTCGTCACTCAAGCTCAGAAATGATTTTGATTCCAAGCCTCGAGGATAATTTTAGAGAAGAAGTTGAAGTCGAAAGTGAAAGCGAAGAAGCTCTCGCACAAATCGAGATGGGAGAAGAAGAGGAGGAAGCTCCTTCTATTGATAATCCTGATCGCCCACTTGATTTTGCAGACAGTGATGGGGGCCCCAGTGATATCACATTTTCTTCACCTCTACTTAATTTAAAGCTGGATAGGGCAAGGGCTTTGGTTGCAGCAGGCCAATCAGACTGGGCTCGTTGGGACTTTTTTGAAATCGAATCTAAAACACGAAATCAAGAGCATCTCCGCGCCTTGATGGCCGAGTATAGTAAAGTGGAACACTACCATCGTTCTTCTTACATTGCGCAAGTTAAGTTTGGCTCGCAAAGAGCTAGTTATGGAATAGAGGGAGTTCGTTACTTATGGGAGTTTGCTTATCCTCGAGCATATAGTCAGTACGTGGAGCCAGCCTCTAAAGACTACTTAGTACCACAAGAGTTGATTTGGGGAATTATGAAAGCGGAGAGTGCTTATCGTAAAGATGCAATTTCTCCAGTAGGAGCTTTAGGATTAATGCAAGTGATGCCTTTCACTGGTTATCGCGTGGCGCAGATGCTTAACGAAAAGGATTTCACTCCGCGCCAGTTGTTACAAGCGGAGTATGCTGTCAAGTTAGGGACTCGTTATCTCAAGAGGCTCATGGACAAATTTGAAAACACCACACCTCTTGTGGCGGCTGGTTATAATGCCGGACCACACCGAGTGAATATGTGGTTACAAAATTTTGGCAAACTCGATACCGATGAGTTTATTGAACACATACCATTTTTGGAAACACGTAATTACGTCAAAAAAGTAATGGGAAATATGCATGTCTATTCGCAGCTCTACAATGGCGGCAAAGATTTATTTCCTTATTTAGCAGGACCACTACCAGTACAAGCTCCTAAGAGTTCAATCTCTAAAGAGAACTGGGATGATATTTAATTAATGGGATGGTCCCAAGGTGATTAAGCGCGTTTTTGAGTTATTTATTTCGCTATTTCTTTTGGTGACCCTGGCATTTTTTTTAATGAAACAATTGCCGGGTTCGCCCCTCAATGAAGAAGTCGCTTTAAATAGTATCGTTTTTGAAAGCTTGCAGCAGCAGTGGGGCCATAACAAACCTCTGTTAGTGCAATATCAAAAATTTTTATCTAATTTATTACAAGGGGAATGGGGTTTTTCTGAAAGATATCCAGAACAGCCTTTAATTGAGCGTCTCGTTAGTAGTTGGTCGCAAACCTTAAAGTTAGCAATCCCAGCATTTACAATAGCTTTATTAGGCTCCTTTTTTTTAACGCTAACTTGTATGCGTTCAGCTCGACTACGCTTGTGGTGGAATGAAATGCAAAATGTTATTTTGAGTACGCCGACTCTTTTTTGGGGGCCTTTTTTAATTTGGTTTTTTGGTTTCTATTTAAATTTATTGCCTGTGGCTTTTTTAGAATCACCTCGGCACTATGTATTGCCATTAGTGTTATTAATTATGCGACCTATGGCATCCTTGAGTCGTTTGCTGCAACAAAAAATTAGCGAAGAGTTGCACCGTGATTATGTGCGCACTGCAAAGGCCAAAGGGTTAAGTTTAAAACAAATTCTTAATAAGCATGTTTTACGCAATGCCTTGCTTCCAGCTCTAGCGTTTTTTCCAAATATTCTGTTGTCTCTTTTGTCTGGCTCTTTCTTAATTGAAATTCTTTTTGCTATTTCAGGAATTGGTACTGAATTTGTGCAAGCAATTTTAGAGCGTGACAGTGTGGTGGTTGTATTTGTCACATTTACCTTAGGATTTGTTTGGATTGTAGTTTCGTGGTTAGTGGATCTGCTGATTTTAAAATTTGATCCTAGGATTCGGCTATGAAAGAACAATCGCTTCAAAAAAGACTAAGTTTTTTATGGTTGTCTGTTTTATTGGTATTAACTTTATTAGAATTAATATACCAAAAATCCATTATCGATAGAGCAGATAACGTTTTTGCAAGTCCGTCCTTAGAATTTTGGTTTGGAACAGACGCTCTGGGCAGAGATTTGTTTTGGCGAATTGTCGCAGCTTCTATGAACTCACTCCTCATTGGAATTTCTGGCCTGTTGTTTGCGGTAGTGATTGCCTTTGTCTGGGGGGGAGTTGCTGGTTGGTTTCAGGGATGGGTGGATCGTTTTTTTATGCGGCTAAGTGAAGTATTATTAGCTTTACCTGGTTTTTTGTTAGCCGCCATTTTTATTTTTTGGGCTCAACAGTTTAAGTATTTTCAATTCAATTCGTTATTGTTAATAGTTTTGGCTTTGGGACTTGCGCAGTGGATGACTCTAGCGCGAGTGCTGAGGGCGCAGGTTATAGGTGTAAAAGTAGAAAAATTTATTGAAGCAGCTCATGCTTTGGGGGCAAAAGATTTTCATATATTTATACGTCATATTATGCCTCACGTGAGTTCAACGTGGTTGGTTTTTATCTTATTGCAATTACCATCATTTTTGATGTTTGAAGGTTTTTTAAGTTTTGTCGGTATTGGTGTACAGGCGCCCGAAGCGAGCTGGGGATTGTTGATGCAAGAAGGGTGGAGATATCTCGCCACCTATCCGCATTTAGTGTTAGGGCCTTCATTGTTTTTATTTTTAACGGTATACTCAATCTATCAGGTAGCACCACAAAACAAAATCAGAGAGCTGCAGTAGGCTACTCCCAAGTTCCTGAACCTACAACCCAGGTTTGTTCAACGTCTTTAGCTTTGCAAGCACGGATCCAAGATTTTTTTGTTGTTGGGTTCTTTTCTCCAAATTTTGTCCATTGATATTGGACCCATGAACCTTGCGGAGATTTTTGAGCTGCTGCTACAAACTCTTTGAAGAGATGAACACCTTTTGGGTCTGTTTCATCGCTCAAGTCGACGCCATTAAGTACTGGGCGCATAGGGTGAACAATCATTTTAGGAGTGTAGTCATTCACCCAAACATAGTTGGGTTCACCACAGCATTCAAAACGCATAGAGTTGATCTTTAGAATTGCTGTTTTGCCTTGTTCTGCTAATTGTGTGCAGGCCCAATCCACACGTTCCTGAACACTGGACTCAGTGCAAACAGCTAATTTTTTCTGTTCGGTGCAGTTGTTATTTGCATATAAAGATGAAGAAAATAATAAAGCAGCAATTGTTGTAATAAAATGCATAAAGACTCCTGATGAAAAGCTGATCCTTTACCATTCTGACGATAACTCTGCGATATCAAAACATCTTTATATGATTTAAGACTAAAGGCCTATGTCTCTGGTATTTTGTCGAGAGAGAAGTATTTTATGAGTCTAGGTTTGTTAAAGAAACTTTATTAGTTGTCCACAGCTACCGATTTTCTTTCTATTCTATTATGCAGATGTAATGGAGTGACTATGCGTTCAATGAGCGTTTCGATTCGTTTTGCAATTTCAATTTTGGTTTTTTCTATTCCGCTTGCCGCTATGACTTACTATTTGTATGTAGCTGCCAATGAAATGGTTTTGTTTTCTGAGAAAGAGGCAGCTGGGGTTCAAGCTCTACAAAATTACTCGGCTCTACATCAAACAGTAGTATCTCAGCATTTTAAAGTTCTCAAAACAAATCAGGATCTTACTGCTGAGGAGAAGCAAAAGCTGAACTCTCAAATAGAAAGTTTTATGACGGAATATTTGAGTGAAAGTTTTAATCAAAAAAAGTTAATAGGAGCTTTTGCTAAATATTTGAAGGCGCCTGTAAGCGAAAAGAAGTTAGGTGGAAGATTCCTGATTTTTTATCTTGAGTTTCAGACTTTGGCTCAAGAGATCGCAGACAATTACAATATAGTTTTGGATCCAGATTTAGATACTTATTATTTAATGGAAAATACAGTGATACATCTAAAAAAAGTTTTTGAGCTGTATTTTCAGATGTTACAAATTACAGGTGGTGCTGATGAGATTATGTTTGATTTTCAATTAGAACGATTAACTAAGACTGTTGATAGTTTTGAAGAAACAATCAAGAAAATTTTGATTAATTTAGATAAGACTAAAACACAAGACGCTAACTTTTACGGAGAACTTCAGCTCTTTCAGGAACAATTTGAAGGAGTTAGTGCTAATATTCGTGAACAACTGCGGGAAGTGTATTCTTTAGGAATCAATTCGCGCACGACTTTGAATGATAAAGATAAAACTTATATCGCTTTAGAAGCTTTGATTCTCAAAAATGAATCGTTATACCGGCAAAATCTTGATATTTTTAATTCATTTTTAAAGCAAAGGCTTTCGGTGGGCTTGCCCCTCGTTTAGTTGAAATTGGCTGAGTGGCGGTTAAGATTTCTATGCAACTTCCTCTGATGACTCCGAT
>JBKHVM010000087.1:286-8556 GCA_046570065.1 Bdellovibrionia bacterium | reverse complement strand
TCACGAGCCCTGGAGGGTAGATGTAGTATTGCGAAAGCCATTCAAGCCAACGCATAAATTTATCCGATAAAACCGGATACTCCGTTAGCACTTCTGCAATGGATTTAATTTTTTCTGGATTTGAAACCTCTGTGGCTTGTGAAAAAACAACCCCATTAATCAAACGGTTGCCGTTTCCCAGAGGAACAACAACAGCTGTCCCTCTTTGAATTTCGAGGTCAGACTTATAAGTTAACAAAGTAGGCAGAGGGGCTTCAACAGCAACTTGCCAGAAAGCTTCTGCCATTAGCGAAACCTCGAGTAAAACTCCTCAGCTAAGCTTCTCGCGTTAGAATCAGAAAGAGTCGCCCAGCCGGCACTATCAGCTGTGGGGCGGGCGTTAGCGGTGGCCAATTTTGGGTTTACACTTTTGAATCGAATCTTAACTTCTTTGCCATCCCAACGAACAACTTTTTGTTTTGGATAAAACTGTCCTTTGCCAATTTCGCTGTAATCCGAAAACTCTATTTCGGCTCCACTCTGCAGGCGAATCTTGCGAATGTGAAAAGCATCTTGCTCAATCCAAAGAGAGGCTGGCGAAGACGAGCTTTCAATGTTGCCAAAATGATAGTTAATGACCCCACCAGCGCGAGCCAATCGCACAAAGGGCTCTTCTTTATAAGTAAATGAATCGCGAAGACTTCCAAAAGGACTGTGGTTCAAGAATTGATTGGGAACAACGCCCATGCTGACAAATAATTTGGCCATTTCGTTAAGTGAGCGAAAGTGATGATAGCGCTCAATAAAGTCAAAACCAACATCTCCCTTTGCGCTTGCGCTCGATGTCCTCACTCCCTCTTTAATGGCAGCAGTGAAGACAACTGTTTGAGTGGCTGGGTTTATGACGGTCAGTTGCATATTTCGACTGTTGTCGATTTTCCAGAGCTCTTTAAGTAAAATAGTATTTTCAGAGTTTAGAGAAACTTCAGTTTCAATCTGCAAAGGTGTGGCTCCATTATTTTCTACCACTTTTTCAAAAATCACTCTCGCTGGTAAAATAGCCGCTTCAGCCTGCTTGTTTGCAAAACTAAGAGTCATTAAAACTAAGAAGATTGCTCTGAGTGTTTTCATCTTGTTCCTCAATCTGATTAAATCTTTTGTGCCAAATCTTTTAGATACGCGCGTAAGCCTTCAGCAAGTTCAGGGCTTCTGAGAGCGAGTTCAATATTTGCCTGCAGATAACCCAGCTTATCTCCAGCATCGAATCTCTTTGCCGTGAAAGTCATAGCATTCATACCACGCTCTATCATATGAACCTTCATAGCATCTGTTAATTGAATTTCGCCATTTAAGCTGGGCTTTGCAACTTTCAGGACATCCATGATCTGGCCATCGAACACATAACGACCTGGCAGAGCATATCGACTGGTCGTTTGGTTGGCCTTTGGCTTCTCCATTAGATTTGTGATTTTATAGCTACCAGCTTTGGGTAAAGCCTCAACTTCAGCGATGCCGTACTTGGAGACCTCAGAGTCATCAACTTTCATTACGGCCACTGTTGAAGTTTGAGTTTCATGAAATGCATTTACCAGTTGGTGAGTGACGTTGTCAGATCCGTTTTCACCCATGGTGATTTCGTCGCCTAATAAAACTGCAAAAGGTTCTTTGCCAATAATGGGCTGACCACAGAGCACAGCGTGACCTAGACCTAAGGCTTGTTTTTGGCGGATGCTAATGATGTTAGCCCTATTGCGAATTTTAGAGAGGCGCTCCAAGAGATGTTCTTTTCCATCTTTTGCAAGCTTGTCCTCAAGTTCATAAGAAGTATCAAAAAAATCTTCGATGGCGTGCTTTCCTCTGCCTGCTATGAGAACAATGTCCTCAATCCCGGCTTTGATCGCTTCTTCAACAACATAAAGAATTATGGGCGCATCAACGATGGTTAACATTTCCTTAGGAACAGTTTTTGTGGCGGGCAAAAAACGCGTTCCAAGACCAGCTGCAGGAATAATAGCTTTAGTGACTTTTTTCATAGGATTTAATTTTTCTCATTCGTTTCGGATTAAGACAAGTTCCAACGATTTGAGTCACCGTCAACCGTCTCGTCTTGAGACCTACAGAAAAAGGACTTAATCCCGATTAAAAATATGTTATTCTCTTTAAAGGGGGAATGGTCATGAAAAAGAGCCAATTGCAGGTCCAATGGCGTCGATTGGGTTTGACCTTAGTGGGTCTTTCTCTCTTAGTTTCTTTTCAAAACTGCAGTCAAAGTGGGTTTGAGACAGATGAAGGCCTTGTCAGTGAAGAGGCAGCTTCAGAGTCTGAAACAACTCCAGCCTTATCCACCATGAATGTAGACAAGTACGGTAGAACTATAGCAAAAAAACTAGACGCAATGCCTTTGGCCTACTCCGTAGGTTTTAATCAAATTACTTACAACTCATGTTCTGGAAAATCCATTGCTTCAAAAGCGGGGATGTTTTCTTTAAAATTCGGTGCTTATGGCTCTGGAGGTTTGCGCGTGAGCCAAGAAGCTCGAAATTATTATATGGATCAAAATAATTTTCGACCAATTGCTCCAGCAACAGAGCTCACTTTGGGGCAAAAGAAAAACTATTTATATGATTCTCCGCTCAATAGAGACTTGGTATTGCAAATGGCTTGGAGAACTAAAGATCGCCCAGGTTGGCTGCGCAGCTCAAAACCTGTTGCAGGAAAAGACTATAAAGATCTTACGATGAATTTGTCAGATGATCGCATGCTCGACCCTTTAGTTAAGAGTGATCAGTCTTGGGTGAGACACTTTCCATTTGCCACAGAAACAAAATTTAGAAACCTAGAGGGCTTTCTTTTTTATAATGACTCCGAAGGTAACGCAGAGTTTTTTAGAGACGACTTACAGAGCGGAATGAGCACCGATGGTACTCAAGGCATGGTGGCATTTGCTTTTAGAAAAGAAACTGGCGACCCACAAATTCCTTTGATGGTGAACGAAAACTCTAATGGCGACAAAGCTTACGGTGTAGGTTACACTTTTGGCTTTGGCTCTTATGGAACAATTCCAAACAACCCAACCAATATTATGAAGACAATTGATGAAATTGATTTAAATACAGGTGGAGCTACAGGTGCTGTGTGGAGTTGTCCCAACTCTCTTGTTTTTAAAATTGTTCGCAGAGAAGACGCTGCAGCTAATTGTCCGACGGAATCATTTAGTGCAGCTGCTGATGTTGTGCACCGACAGAACTTAGCAATCGTGCGCAATCAACTTCCTGCTGGTTTGTGGGATGTTAATATTTCACGCAGATGTGTCGTACCAAAGGGCTTTGAGTGCTATCCTAACGAAACTCGAAATGGCGCAGTGGTTGGAGTTAACTACTCTGGCAATTCACAAGAATGCTTTCAGGCACATAAGCCTGCGAGTCACTACTCTGCGGCAAACCCTGGCGCTGTCCTCAATTATTGTGCACAACACATCTCGATATGTCTAAGAACTCAGTAGTCTTAAAACCTAGCTGCAATTAGTTTTTCAGCTGGGGCAGCGTAAGGCTTCATAAAGGGAAGAGGGTCAACCATCTTCCCATTTTTTTTGAGTGCAAAGTGAAGATGAGGTTTGGTGCAGTACCCTGTACATCCGTTGCTACCAATGACTTGCCCAGCCTTTATCGCAGCTCCTTTGCGAATATTCCCAGCAAAAGATTTAAGATGATTGTAGTAGGTTTCGATGCCGTTACCATGGGCGAGAACGATGTAATTACCGGCAGCTTTTTGATAGCCAAAGCGTACCACGCGTCCAGATTTTGCCGCTAAAATGGGAGCGCCCTCTGGAAGTTCAAAATCAACACCCAAGTGGGCTTGGTATCTTTTGGTCACAGGATGCAACCTACTCGGGTGAAAAGTAGATGCAAGGCGAATGTAATTTACAGGAGCAAATAATTTTTTTGATCCTTTTGCTGGAGAGTTCGCTATAAAAAACCCTCCTTGGCCAACAGGAACAAATTTTTTAGTAATCATGCGGCCATTGACTTCGAGTCGAGTCTTTAGCACCTCACCATATTTTACAAAGTGTCCAAACTCATATTTTTTTCTACAACTAAAGCGAATTCGGAGTTCTTGGCCAGCTTGGAAAAGTTTTTACCATCAATTTTATAGGCATCCATAAAGCGTGAGGCAACCCAGTTTGATTTTATTTGTTGAAGAAGAGCTGCTTGTAGCGAAGTTCTAATTTTTCCAGAGACGGCATGATGAGTGACTTTGTAATCAGGGGTATAGCTTCTTACTCGGGCAACACCATTTTTCTTGGAGATGATGAAGGCTTTCTTTTGATAAGGACTGTGAATTCGAATTTCCGTAAGCGAAGCAACTTTTTTGACGAGATAGTTTGTGTCAGGCAAAAAGACAAGCTGGCGAAGTTCTTGGTGCTTAAGGACTTTTTGCCGCTGAGATTCGTTGAAGCCCTGCTTCTTAAGGATGGAAATCAAATTGTCACCGAGCTGTATTTGGCGTGAAATGTAATTCGATTTAGAAAATGCGCTCACGGGAGATAGAATGAATAAAAAAATTGCTAAAAGTATTCTCAACATAGATTCCATTCCTTGGAAAAGCGCTGTGGCTTTGGTTTTGAGTATTCTTTATTTTAATGGAGAAGTGGCTGAGGCCCAAGCATATAACAGTGCTACCTCCAAAGGGACAGGTGGTTCTGGACGTGCGGCTGTAGATCCTGGAGATGTTTTATTTCTAAATCCAGCAATGCAAGTGCACTTGCAGGGGCGGCATTTGTATATTTCCACAACACAAACAAAAGACCAGACGGAAATGGTTTTTCAGCTTTCTGACAACACACGCGAAAGTCTTGTGCCTGGTTCTTTAATGTACTTGCAGAGAGAGATCACTGTTGGCAGTGAGAAGATCAAAGAAAGTGATTTGGGGATTTCATTAGCTGAATTTGGTGGAGACAGATGGGCGATGGGATTAACTTTTCATATGATCGAGAGTAAACTTACGAACTCAAGCTTTCGTCAGAACACTGCTGACTTAGGCTTTAGCTACAATCTGAGTCCCAATCTTGGGCTTGGCGCAGTTTTGTACAATATCTACGAAGCGGATGAAGTCCCAGATTATCTAAAGAGGCAGGGGCAGTTTGGCGTAGGCTTAACTTATATTTTTGGTAAAATCGCCCGTTACCGCCTAGATTTTGTGAGTGGAAACAAATACCGAGCAGATGAGGGTCTGGTTTTGGCCGGAATCGAAAGTTTTTTAAATAATTGGATTATTTTTCGTATGGGGCTTGGGGCTTCTCTTAAAGAAAACAATGGGTTATGGAGTTTGGGCGCGGGATTTAAGGGACCTGTTTTTCAGGTCAACTATGCTTATCAAGACCCCCACAATGATGAAAAAGAGGGCATACATAGCATTGACTTGGTAATACCATTCTGATAATTACTATCGATCTTGATGGCTCGGAGGAAAAATGGCTTCTAAAACTAAACGTACTGAATATATCCGTGAAAAGAAAAAAGCTGCCAAAGGTACTAAGCGCAAATCTGCGATTAATACTAAGGGTTCCACAAAGTCTGCAAAAGAACTTTTTGCTGACTAAATCTTTTTAGGTAAAAGTATAAATAAAAAAACCCAGGTTCATTTTGAATCTGGGTTTTTCCTTTTGTCTCAAGTGATGATTGGTTTTTCTATCGATGAGCTGTTCGCAATCCACCGCCAATGGCAACTGGTCCACCTTTTAAATCCCAAGCAAAAGGCAATTCAACCCAACCTTCTTGACCAGGATAAAACTTCCATCTCTTGAGTGCAGCTAAAGTTTTATTATCAAGAGAGGCATGTCCCGTTGAGCTGATTTTTCTAAATTGAGTGAGTCGACCTTCTTTATTCACGTAAGCGTGAAATGCCACAACACCAGTAAGCCCATTTTTTCTTTCCTCCACTGAATACATGGGACGTGGATTGCCGGGCATTTGTCGAAGTTGCTCTAGTGATCTCACTTTGCCTTGAGGCGAACCAGCAAGTCCTTTGCTAGCTTCGTCAGCGCCATGATTTCCAGCTCCAGCTCCGATGGCTTCTCCAGTGCCAGTGCCGCGACCTCCACCGTTGCCACGTGCCACTGGGAGTGTGGCTTGATTTGCAAGCTCTTGCTCCTGAGCTTTGGCTAAAGCCGCGAGTTCACTATCCTCGCCAGCACCATTTCCACCGCTAGCAGAGAGAGCAGAAGCCAAAAGTGCTTCTTCCTGAGCTCTTTGTTGGGCCCGAGCTGCTTGTAGGGCCGCTAATTTTTCTTGTTGTTGGGCGTGCGAGCTTTCTATGGCAACATCACTAACATCAGCATAACTCTCAACTTCCTGATTGAGGCTCTCAGCTACTTTGGAGAAATCCGGAGATGTTTTTGCTTGTGGCAAGATCTCATCTATCTCAGATAATTCATTATTCAAATTACTGTTATTGCTGGCAGCAGTCGGTACAGCAAACTCACTAAGATCTGGAGTTGCAATATCATCAAGAGAATCGTTTAGAACCACTGGAGTGGGTAGTGAAACAACAGGTTTAGGTGTTGAAACCGTGCTTACAGGAGAAGCTTTCGTGGTTACAGCAACCTTAGCTGGAGCAGGTGTAGGGATTATTGTCTCAGCCTTAGTCTCTACAACGGGTGTTGCTGCAACTCTATCTACTGCTGGAGCGGCTCCACGGGTTTCGGGAGTGATTATACCCTCGGGAATTGCAGTTGTAGTGTCAGCAAGTTCAAACTCCACAGTTTCAACTTGTGGCCTTTCGACCATAGGTTGAGATAAATTTGCCGCAGCAAAAATTAACAAACAGTGGGCCATAACAGACAAACTCACAAAACGAGTGGTTTTGGGATTTTGCTCTTCGAGAGCCAAAATTTCGTAATGTTTTTGCGAATTATTAAATGCCATAAACACCTTCCAGCCCGATTTAGTTACAAATAGCGAGCCATCTGGTGTGCCTGATCAAAGTCTCGTGATTTTAAATAGTTAGGATGTTTTTTGGGGGCTGCCGTCTTTGCGTTTGAGAACAAATTACAGGGTGGTCACAAAGATCGGCATCGTCCTGAGCTTACTGTACGGGGCTGCTCTTTACTGGAAGAGTTCCAAATAAAGTTTTAAGTAAGGATTCACTTTTAGGAATTTCACCAGCTGCTGAAGCGAGATCTGTTGAGAGCTCTGTTTTTAATCCAGCACCAATAATTTCTGTACCGATGATTTCTCCTTTAGGAGAAACATAACTGATAAACTTAGAGTCTTTAAAAGTATTGAGAGCTTTAAAAACTTTAAATCCGTTTTTGACTTCTTCTTTGCCAAAAAGAGCTTCGCCTTTATGAAGTTGCCCATCTTCTTCGGCAATGGCTTGATATTGGTAATTTGTTTCGGCTTGCAATCCTTTTGGGTTTTGCAAAATTAGATAAATTAAAAAGCTAGAGAGGAAGGATCCTTTTGGAACTTGAGTGCGAATAGTTTTGGCTTTGCCATTTTCTCGCAAAGTAGCAACGAGAGATTCTTTTTGCATTTTTGCATCAATAACTTTTGAGTCTTTTCCCACTAAGCTTGTGTATTCGTAACTGACAGGAGAGAGATCTTTGTTGCTGAGAGCTTTGAGGCTTTCCGTGATATCTGCACCCGTGCCGTGTGTTTTAAGAAAATAGGTAGATTTAAATTTTTGTGTTTTTGCATCGAACTCATAGCGACTTACAGTAAAGCCAATGTGTTTATCCTGAAGGTAAACTTTGTGGTATCCCTCAAAGAGAATGTTATTAGCTAAAAGCAACTGCGGAAATAAAATGATCGCTAAAGTTAACTGGATAAAAGTCTTGAGCATATCCACCTCTTTTGCAATACGATCTCATTTGAAGATGTCTAGGTCAAAGCAAACACACAGTTAAAGTTGATTCAAGACATTACCTCAGTCACAATTAAACACAGATGAGAATTCAGCAGCACTTTAAAAAAACACTTATTAATACTAAGGGGCAAGTTGCCATATTTGTGGCGCTTGTGTTTCAGGTGTTGTTTCTATTTTTTGCCATGGTGATAAATGTTGGACTTCTTGTTCACCACAAAATCAATTTGCAAAACTCAGTGGATATGGCGGCATATTATGGCGCCATGAAAATGGCAGAGAACATGAATGCCATGGCTCATGTGAATTATCAAATTCGGCAGAGCTGGAAGTTGCTAGCATTTAGATATCGCATCTTGGGCACTTCTGGAGAGTCACAGCTAAAAGAGAACTCAGGAAGACAAACTCATCCCTTTAAAAAAGATCCC
>JBKHVM010000087.1:0-276 GCA_046570065.1 Bdellovibrionia bacterium | reverse complement strand
GAACAATTATTTAAAAAATCCTCCATTCTGTATTTTCTATGTTCCATTTGAACCTGTGCCACGACAAGAAAACTCTTGTCGTGATTTGGGTTCTGGTGATTCTTTTAAGATGGAACCTTTTCCGATGCCAAAGCCCATTGCAACCTTTGGTTTATTAAATGCGTCTCTGCAAAGAACCTTCGGCGAATTGAAAGCAAAGTTTGTTACTGGATGTTATGATATCGGCATCGCAAACTATCTCACCTTGGGCAGATTTGTGAGCGCTTTTAATATGGA
>JBKHVM010000086.1:0-8593 GCA_046570065.1 Bdellovibrionia bacterium | reverse complement strand
GTTCTCAAGGTCTTTCAACATTTGGTCAGCCAGAATGCGCGCTTCTTTGGGGATATCAATATTCAATTCGCGAATTTTAATTAATTTTGACATGATATTTATGCTTTCTTCGTAGTGGCTTTAGCTGTCGTAGTTTTAACAGTTGTCGTTTTCACTGTACTCTTTTGAGTGCCTGCCGATTCTTTTTCGGTTGTCTTCTTAGTTGTTCCCGAAGATCTCGCAGACGCCTCTTCGTCTATAATATCATCAATAGCTGTCGCTTCATCATCAGCTTCACCATCGATATCAATTCCACGAGCAGCATCTTTACGCTTTTGCGCTTTTAATTTACTTTCTGCTTCTTCTAAGTCAGCAATGGCAGCTTCGGAGTCTCTACCCAATAACTTGCGCAACCCTTCTTCTGCACGTTTCTTTCGAGCTTCAGGTGCTTTAACTAAACGAGCCAATCCCTCTACTAAAATGGGACCAAACTGTTCGATATGAGCTAACTTACGCTCTAAATCTGCCTCTTTAACTTCTTTTTTGATATGTCGAGAAAGTTTTTGCCCCGCTTGAATGAGAGCCAAGCGAATTTCTCCAACAAGCTCATCGGAGGCATCGATAGTCTCTTTTGAAGCATTTTTAAACTTAATAAATGGCGAAACTACTGATACTGCAAATACATAAGGACCTTGTGGCAAAGAGTCTTTAGGCTGACTCAAACCATACGCTTTCCAGTTAACCGATTGAATTGCCCACGTGATCGCACAACCACCTTTATCAAATTGCAATGGCACACGGTTGGCAAAACGCAACAAGGTAACAGGAGAATCTGACTCTTGGTTGCGATCTTTAAAACGTGCCAGTGCCACTTCAACAACGACTGGCTTAAAGTCACAGATGCGAGGTTTGCGCGTAACTACAGCAAAAAAATCAATCTCCCCTAAACGCTGAATCGATTTTGAGAGTGATTCCTCTCCAACAGTGAGCACCGAACGTGTTGACGGAGCCATAAGTTCAGTGTTCTGTACTGCTGTGAACACCTTCTTAAAGTCCTCTTCACTGATTGAAGAAACTGGCTTTTCAAGCAAGTTTTTAGGCAATCCTGACTTAACAAAATCATTAATAGAAGCATCAGAAATGCGGGAAAAACCCGTCTTTAAAAACTTCGAAAGAGTGGTTTTACCAAACAACGTCGCGTGAGTGATAAATTCACCTAATTTAAAGGTATGTGGATGTGGCAAAGTGGCATCTGGAACATCTGGAGTGACATTTGTCACACGCTCTGTTTTGACCCAGTCATTGTCTGCCAATTTATAACGAATAGTGAGGTGTGGGTTCACCAGGATTGAACCTTCAATGTAGGTTAAAAGGCCACCATCACCATTTAACTGAATGCGGCCATCCATCGCGAACTCCACACGAGTCCCATGTGGCTTATTCCAATCGATTGACTCTTTATTTTTCACAGCACCATTATTGGTTTTGATGTCCACATCCACTTGGGCACGAATGGCTTTACGCATGTTTTTAGTTTTAGAAGTGACGATAACACCTTTAGCATTTGTCATCTGCGCCCAAGTCGTAGCTGCAGAAATACCAATACCTTGCTGTCCACGAGTACATTGACCGCGTCCGAATTTGGATGAAGCTAAGTACTCACCAAAAACTTTGGCTAAATCTTCGCCTTCAATACCAGGCCCGTTGTCTTCAACTACAATTCGAATGAGATCAGCACTTTTAGTAGAACCCGCACCGATTTTTTCGATAATAATATCTAATTCAGGGAGAATTCCTGCGTTTTCACAGGCATCTAAAGAATTATCTACGGCTTCTTTGAGCGTGGTCAAAACCGCTTTTGTTGGCGAAGAAAAGCCAACTTGCTGCAGGTTTTTTGCAAAATATTCTGCCGTACTACTTTTGGTAATCTTACTCACGGTTGCACAATCCTTTAAAACAAATTAACGACATTAAGTGACCAGTAACCTCCTTAGGTTAGCAATAAAGCCCAGTGTCATGGCAAGACTTTAGGTCAGCTAGGCGCGTCGTTATTCTGAATCTGATTCTTTTTTAAGCGATTCGAGGCGCTCAAAGGCCTCTTCCACCGGCAAACGGTGGCCTTTTTTGGTATTGCACTCCTTACACGAAGGAACACAATTTTTTTTATCGGACTTTCCGCCGCGAGCAATTGGCAGTAAATGGTCCATAGTGAGTTCACTGGGCGGGAATCTTTGACCGCAATGATAGCATAAGCCTTTACCTAGCTGCTGCTTCCACCACTGACTTTGCCGTAGCTCCCTAGCTTTGGCTTTCTCTCGCTTTTGATGCTCTGGACTGGCAGAGGCAAAAAACACTTTGGACATGCTTTATTTATAGCAGAGCTTTAAAAATAACCCAATAGCTATTCCCTACGGTTTAAAGCCCCTCAAGCCAACCCCTGCCAAATTAGGGCTGGCTTATCGCAATTAATCACATCATAAACTTAGGGTTTAAGAAGCCTTGCCGATTTCATGGGCAGCATGACCATACTTCATATCAATGCCCGCAATGTGAGCTTGAAGCCACGTTTTTAAAAAACGAAAGAACTCATCTGTCAAAACTCCACTTTTATCAAAAGCAGTCACATGCTCTGTAAATCTTCTCAAGAGGTCTTCATGAATCTTCTTATGAATTGCTGCTTGGGAATAGTTTGGTAGTTTTTCAAAAAAAGCTTCTTCATGTTCAAAGTGAGCTTTTGTTAAAGTTCCAAGCTCTTTTATAATCCCTTGCAACTCTGATTTGGAGGCTTTTTGCTGGTTGCGCGAATAAAGTTTGTTCATCACTTCAATTAACTTTTGGTGCTCTTTATCCATTGAATTAACATGCACGCTGTAACGAGTTGCATCCCACTGAAAAATTGAATCAGACATCTTAATTTCTCCTTTCCCTAAGGAACCTAATCATAATCGGCCGTGAATTCTGATTATGAAGTCCAATTCTGATGACTATCATTATTAAGACTAGACCTTAGTCGACTTCATTCAAAAGCCAAATATGCCGACAGGACAACGAGGAGAGTTCTATGTCACAAAAAGTATTTAAAAAAGGTGAATTCCTCTACAAAGATGGAGATAAAATTCAAGCAGTCTACTTAATTCAAAGTGGAGGCGTGAATCAATGTCTAGTTAGAGGTAAAAAAACCATAGATCTCTTTCAGCTAAGCACTGGTCAAATTCTCGGAGAACAAGTCCTTCTTGGGCAAAACACTTTTAACACATCAGCAGTAGCCACTGCCGAAACCAAAGTACTAGAAATCCCGCTGGAGTCTCTCAAACAAATCTATGATGGCTCTCCACAAATGATTAAGGCACTTATTAAATCACTTGCCGAAAGACTGCGTCTATCTAGCAATGAGGTTCGTTCCACTCGCCTCGAAAAAGACTCTTCTCCTTGCCCAGAGGAACTAGTTGCTAAAGTTTTTGCTTCAATCTTTTTTACAGCTAAACATAAAGGTGACACTAAAAGTTTTCCAGGTCGTACAGTTGTCGATTGGAATTTGTTCAAACAGTATGCGCAGAGAGTTTTGGGGGAGTCCCCTAAGCGCCTTGAACAAGCTACCAATATCTTAGTCAAAATGGGACAAGCTCTCTTTGAGATGGGAAAGAACCCAGACAATCCTGAAGGACCAGAAGAAATTCAAAAAGTTCACATCCTCGACCTCTCAGTCGTGGAAACTTTTTTTGAGTTCTATCAATATTATTATTTTAAAAATAAGACAGATCTTCTCAAGGTCGATGAGCTTTGCTATCAAATATTGATCGGCCTCGTTAAGAATACCGAGAAAGAAACACCAGACCGCTTTGGTATTGTCGAGCTCGAATTCAACAAGCTTGCCGATTATTGCAAAGAAGAGCTGGGCATCAATCTTAACAATGATCATTTCACTCGCTTAGAAACCAAGGGTATTCTGATGAAACGCAAATCAACCCCACAGGGTGTGGTTTTGCAATTTGAACAAAAGGAGTATCACTACACACTCCAGGCCTGGAAGATCATCCGCGAGATCGACAAATGGAATGAAAAAGGTTTTGTTGATATCAATGAAAAAGAAGAGAAACCTAAGAAAAAAACTGGGGGACCAACTTGCCCCGCTTGCGAAGCAGAGATTGCTCCTGCGGCAAAGTTTTGTCACGAGTGCGGCCATAAACTAACTGCTGCGGCCTAATCAAAAATCAACTCTATAGGTTGAAATGACATAACCCCATCTGCTGCCAGATGGGGTTTTACTTTTATAAAGCTATGTCATTACCAATAGGACAACAAACGTTGCCCCATCTAATACTATCTCACGCAAGAGTATTCAAACTTATAGCTACCCTCTGCAAGCATATCATCAAAGATAACATTCACACCATTAACAGTGTAGTTAGCAGTGTATGGAACTCCATCCTTGATTACTTTAAATGTTCTTAACGAATCAATAATTGGCTCGCAGCTAAGAGTGATTGTCTTGAGTGTTGCACGAACTCCCTCAGCGACTCCCTGAACTTGAGCCGCATAATCAGAAGCACATACATCTCCAATCACGCCGCCAGTTAACTTAGATAGAGCTTCATAGCGGAAACCTTCAGTGTATCCATCAGCAGCCAAACAAGCCTTATCGCCCGGGCGAGCTATAATTGAGTGAAAGCTAAATGCTTTCTGGCCTTTGTAAGTTGTCTGAATGTAGTTTATCAAATTCGAAGGGTCATTTTTAAACTTATTTGCTGACTCATCTTCATCTGAAATCACCACAACTGCCAATTGCGCATCAGGACGGATCAATTTGCTGTTATTATTGTGACTGCTTTGTGCTCGCTCAATGGCACGATAAGTAGCATTAATTCCCTGCTCCACACCGCTTCCCAACTCACTACGCTGAAGAGTTGCACTTAAAGCATCACGCGCTTTGATTGGGTCCATTGTCGAATTGATAACTGGTGTATTAAAGAGCTTACTGAATTGCACCAACTGGCCATCACCCCAAGAAACTTTGTTGCTTGGATCTGTTGTTGTTACTCCAATCTGCCAATCCAGTCCCTGTACGACATCTAAAAAGTTGCGCACACGGCTTGCCATACTTCTTTGTTCAAACTCCATTGAGCCTGAATTATCGACAACAAAAAGTATATCTACTTTTTTGTTTGCCTTAACATTCACATCTTGCGCCATTCTCTTATAGAGAGAAGTAACCTTGAAGCCAATTGCCTTCTCTGACTTGTGACCAAAAACATCTTCAGCATAAACCTTAAAGACATAGTCACCAGCAGCCATTCCAGGGAAAGTCACCTTAGATGGACCAGCAACACAAGGCTTTTGCACACCTGCAAATTCGCAGGTAACAGAGCGAATATCGCTCATAGCATCACGAACAGAGTATACAATCTCAACATCATTGCCCTCTTCAACTGCTGAAGCTGGATATTGCGAGAATAGAATTTCTGGTCCCACTTCATCGATTTGGATAGAGCGGAAATAACAGCGACTTTCACGTCCATCAAAGTCTCTGAACTTCACGCTATAGTATATCAATCCACCGCTGGAGGCTGTTGCATTGGTATCTTCAATATAGTCGACCCAAGATCCATCACCACAGTATTCGTTATTTGAAAGCTTTAAGAATCCCGCTGTAAATGGAGGATCGAACTTGATTTGCAAGTCACGAGACCCCACAACTTTTGCATCGTTATTAATGATCAATCCACGCACAATCTGTGGTGCTCCTGGAATATCATTTTGATCTGTGGGTTGTGGCAAACTATCGTCTGGAGTTGTTTGCCCTGTATTTGAATCTCCATTTGCTGGAGTTTCTACCACAAAGTCGGTGTTGTTCAGATTAGGCAATGATTCACTGCCTGTCTCCGTTCCTCCCGAGATATCGATACATCCTGATAAAGCCGAAACGAGCAAAAATGAAAAAAGAACCTTAATCTGGCTTTTCATGTTAGGGACCTCCGCACATCCATAATCGGATAATATTAGATTGCACTATAATAATTAAATGATTTAGAGCTATTAGCTAAATTCTCATTATTAGATAGGGCTGTAAAAAACTTCTACATTTTGCAGAAAAATCCAGACTAAATGATGAACAAAAAATGAAACTTTAGGATTTAAAAAAATGATTATGTTTAATTAGGAGATTTGATCAATCTATTTGTCCAGACAAACCTGAAAGAGACTTATTCGGGAGTGCCCCCATTATTTGAATGAATACTAGCGATCGAGGTAAAATTGATTTTGAATCATTCCATTATTAAAATACTGAACTTTACCTTTAAGTTTATTGAGTAACTTTTTTTGTTCAGCTTCATCAACAACAGGTCTCCGCATTTCTTTATCGTTCATCGAAAAAAGTCTTATTTGCGATAGCTCTTCAGAAATTCCAAAATAAGAATCCGAAAAAACAAAGTACTTATTGTCCAAATAATTCACAGTTACATTCTCTCCTTCACGCAATAGACTTTTCCCGAAGGGAATCTGCCAGCTCGGCTCCACCCCTAGAAAGTCAAAAATCGTCGGAGCAATATCTACATGTGATGCCAAACCTATGGCATCTTTCTGACTCCATTTCATTTTGGGATGATAAAATAAAATAGGAACTTGATAATCTCCGATGTAATTTTTGTAACTCTGCCTAAAGTGCGTTGAGGTGTGATCAGCAGTAATGACAAAAAGAGTGTCTTCAAACCACGGCTGTTTGCGAGCTTCATCAAAAAATATTCTTAGTGCATCATCAGTGTAGCGAACTGTTTTTAAAATTGGGATTTCGCCTTCGGGGTAGAGTTCCTCTTCTAAAGTGGGCACACGATAAGGATGATGAGAGCTCAGTGTAAAAATTAAGCTTAAAAAAGGCTTCTTCTTATCTTGATGTTCTGAAACAACCCAGCTCATAAAAGGTTTATCCCAAATTCCCCACACACCATCAAATTGACTCTTATCCGGGAATTCGTTGTAACCAAAATAATTCTCAAAGCCTGCACTTGCCGCAAAGGCATCAAAATGCATCGTCCCGTTAAGACCACCATGATAAAAAGAAGTTGTGTAGCCATGCTTTAACAACTCTCGGGGTAGAGCCTCAAAACGATTTGCCGTAAAGGAGCTTGATATAAAAGGCTCGTTCATCAAAGCTGGTAGAGCCGCCGTTATCGCAGCAATACCCTCTATCGAACGACGAGCATTGGCGATGCCATGAGAGTAAAATAAACTTTCTGTGGCCAAAGAATCCAAAAATGGAGTGTAGCTTTTTTCTCCGGAAGCCCCTGTGTATTCTGACGAAAAAGACTCCAAGACAAGAATCATGACATTGGAACCTGCTAGTCCTGACCAGCGTTTTTGCATTACGGGATTAACAGCCACAGCAAAAGCTGCTTGTTGGTTTTCAAAAAAATCGTGTTCTTTGAGTTTGAGTTGAGAAAAACCTTTTATAAAAGTGAACGTGGAATTAAGAACAAAATTGTTCACCATGGGTACTGAAGAAACATTTGCATTCACAAAAGTGAGTGGTTTGCGTTGCAGCCCCCCACGAATAGCTACAATCATCAAAACCAAACTACAGAGCAACAGAGCCCCTGATTTCCAGAAAGAGAAAAAACGTTGATGAGTTAGTAGTGGAACTTTAAAAATCGCCCAAACAAAACACACGAGCATGAGGGTGTTTACAAAAAAGAGCATTCCGTACGTTGATAAAAACCCACCCATTTTTCCAGGGATTTCACTCAGAATAAAAAGACCTTCGTATGAAAACCGTCGCCCAACAAAGTTAACAAACTCTACATCCACTTGATTGATTACAAAAAATAAAGAATGAAGAAGCACAAAAAACCAACGACTGAGCTCTAGATGAAACCTTGCCCACCTCTGAGGTGTTGGCAAAATCACTATAAGAAACACCGGCAAAGATACTGCCGCTACTGATGATAGGTCAAAACGCAGACCTGAGGCCCAAGCCACTAGCAGCTCATAAGAGGAAAGTTTGGCAAAACTGGAGTGATTCCATATAAAAAACTCAATGCGAATGAGGATATAGACCAGTAGAGCCCATAGAACCCATTTTATAAAGACTAAAAGACGGTTGTAAACACCCAGCATGGGGCAAATTTTATAGAGATCTCTTATATGGTGCAAGGAAGTTCCCTGAAGCCTTGTCCCTCTCCCTAGCTTCTGATAAGGTGCGGCAACTATGACACCAGAACAAATGATTAAACGCTTATCTGAAAATTACCCCGATTCTGTTATTGAAGTTCAGGATCTCACTGGCACCCATGATCACTACGAAGTGTTTGTCGAGAGCCACAAATTTAAGGGACTTTCCCGCATTCAGCAGCACCAGCATGTTATGGCTTGCTTTGGGCCTGAGCTCAAATCTGGCGAGGTACATGCTTTATCTATTAAAACCAAAGTTAAAGACTAGGGAGTTTATATGTCTAACGTAAAAGCTAGAATTGAAGACCTTTTAGGTTCTAACAAAGTGGTTCTGTTTATGAAAGGAACCCAAAACTTTCCAATGTGTGGATTTTCAGCTCGCGCTTGCAACATTTTGCAAGATATTGGCGTACAATTTGCCGATGTGAATGTTCTTGAAGACGAAGAAATT
>JBKHVM010000085.1:7770-8625 GCA_046570065.1 Bdellovibrionia bacterium | reverse complement strand
GGAGCCCAGCCCCCTTATGAAGCCCTCTGTTGCTGGGACGCACTCATCCATGAGTTAGCCAACATCGCCCTTTCAGGGCGAACGCCTCCGGCTTGTTGGATGTCCCAGCAACAGAGGGCCTCTCTAAGGGGCTTGCAGGCCTAAATAAAAGAAAGTCTTAATGGCGATGGCGGTCTTAACCTCATGGATGAGTGTGTGCACTTATATTAGGACTCAGGAGTGGGGGCCCCAGGTGAACGCCAAAGAGTGAGAGCTTTTGGGGCCTAGGCGGCGCGCGAGCTCTGTGCAAAGGAAAGCGCCATGCCTTGGAGTGGTTCCCACCCCCTATGTTTTTAGAATGGGGCCCCCGCAGGGGCTGTTAGGGGCGTCGTGGGTGTTTTTATTTTTTTAGCGTTGGCCTGATGAAGATTTTGTTGATGGACTATTTTTTGGGTAGAGGGAGCTTGTGTCTATGTTTTCGCAACCTGTGCGACTGCGGATAAATTTAGCGATTTCAGTATTGGATTTGAATTTCCAAGTGTAATCACCCTTTTCTTTAGGGTTGTAGTTGAAGAACTCTGAGTTGGTGATAGAGCAACTGTTGCCATAAGAATCGCGAATAGTGGCTTTTGCTTTTGGGTTGTGAAGATTTGCAGGCTCTCCACGTTTAAACCCTAAATCAATAACAATAGCACTATTGCAAGATTTCAGATAATAACCATTTTGTGTTGGGACCTCATTCTCCATGGAGGTCAGGCGATTGTTTTTTATATTGCAGGTTCCATCTTCTTTGAGTTCACTGTTCTCGTCAATAATCCAAGAGCGGCCGCTAGAATCAGATATCTTAGCCATCATACCGGGTATGATTTCAAAAGA
>JBKHVM010000085.1:0-7760 GCA_046570065.1 Bdellovibrionia bacterium | reverse complement strand
AATGTGGGTTTATCTGGAGCTGGCAAAATAAAATAGCTCCTACTGCCTATGATGTCCTGTCCCTTTTGATTGGGAACAATCGAGTAAGCTTCGAAAAGTCCTTTTTCAAAAAATTGAAAATTTCTTCTAGGTTTTGAAATATCACTGTGATTGAGGCGAATAACACAACCCGTGCGCATCTGAAATTGCTGAATACCGTATTTGCCAAAACGTTCTACACGATCAGAGCATTTTGAAGCATGAGTGTTGAGTGAAAATACTGATGCAAAAGTCAGAATTGCAAAGTTGAGATATTTCATTTTAACTCCTGCTTTTCAAAATTGTGGGACTCTTGAGATTAAACTGATCGTGCCATCCCTCTATTGTACTGAGGGTAAGTCTTAAAAGTAAATCCATTGCCAGCCAATTGTCTGGAGTTTTCGAGTTCAATGATAGGGATCTTTGGATTAAGTCATTTTTTATTGGCATCAAATATGTAAAGGAGTTCCTTATCGCCATGAGGTTTTATCTTTTTGGATTTAACAGTGGCGAAAGTGCCCCATTGTGGCTTGTTGTACTATGTTTAGACAGTTAAGGAGTCTTTGATGATTTGCGAACGGTTATTTCAAAAATTGAGTCTTTTTGTAATTCTAATTTCTCTTTTTATGGGTTCTATGGCAAATGCCACGCAAAAAGCTTGTATCTGCTTAATGGGAACAGAGCCTCGTCGTGAAACTGGATTTTTTAAAAAAGGTTGTGAAGAGTGGATTAGTGAACAGAAGAATTGCTCTCATAAATCCATTGAATTTATAGATTATTATAAAAAAGATTGGCAATTGCCAGCCTCGGTTCAAGGTGGTTCTTTAGAGCTGGGTTATGTTGGGCATTGGCCTGACACCGCTCTCTCCATTGCATATTTTAATAATATCTTAATTCCAATGATTAATAAAAACAAAGTGGATGTTTCATTTGATAATACCGCTTGTAATGGTTTAGATGATGCAAAAAAATTTACTGGATACTTTGACATACTCAAGGACTATTACTCCAATATGCATAGTTTGAATTCGAGTCGTTATCCACTTCCTACCTGGATGACAAAAACTATTAAATATCGGGCAAATCAAGTGGTATCTGTTGGCATGTGGGATCGATTTGTTGGTGGTAGCAGTATGAATTTTTATGCTGATGTCGATTTAAATAAGAGCACAGTAAAGTACCCATCGTGTAGTAAATTTTTAGATAAGGTCTGTCATCAGGGGATGCAAAAAGGTCAAAGTGGACTTTGTGAAGAGCTAGATGGGTCGATTAAGACACTGAGTTGCTGTGAACAAGATCCAATTTATGGCGGAAGTTCTGGTGCTTTCTGGGAAGCAAAAACTAGCTGTAAATAAATATAAAGGAGAAAGATCATGTCTAAATTTAAACTATTAATAGTGGCTTTGTCTTTAGTTCCGCAATTTGTATTAGCAAACACCGTTGAGTATCGCATCTTCTCAACTAAAAAGATTACTCCTAATGTTGAGAGATTTTATGGAAAAGACAATATAGCATTTGCTACTCAGTTTTGTTCGCAAAATGCCGCCCAAGTGATGTTTGTGGATTCACGAGTTCCAAGTTTAGGTGGAGTAAATTTCTATTACTCCTCACTGGATGAATGTCAGGCAGCTACGCGAGAGGCGGCAGAGGAACACAAACGTTGCACTGTTGTTTTGAGCTTAGATGTTTCAACCAAAAAAGCTCAAATGCTTTTAGGTAATTGTAATTAACGGTTTCCCTTAATTTCCTGTGATTCGGAGTTAGAGTTGGCCGAAGATTTTTTTTCTAAACATCTGAGGCCTTCGACTCCGGGATTCATTTGATAAGGATCGGTAATTACCAATTTGGCTTTATCTTTGCCATCACTGCGAATAAAAATTACACGTCCATCTCTAAGAGTGCCAGGAGAAAAACTAACTACTTTATCTTCAGGCAAACTAGCTCTTAAATATTTTTTTAAATCACGATCATAGATACTGACTTGCCCAAAGGGGATAGGCTGAGCGCCAATTTCTGCACCTGTATGAAAAGCTATATAATTTTGTTTTCCAGGAAGAGGATGTGAAAACATTGGTTTTTGACTAGAGATAGGTATGTCTTCAGACGTGCAGGTGTAATCGTCTTTGATTTTAAATAATTTTAAGTAGCCAGTAAATGTGCCCGGAATACCCACTAACTCTTTACCATCTTTAGATAACATAACTTGCATCACTTCGGGGCCAACACCATTTTTTCCGAGATTGGCACAAAGGTATTTTGTAGGCGTAGTTACTTTTTGATGAGAAATCACTTTACCATTGTCAAATTTAACTTTGATATCTGAGAATTCTAGTTTGTCATACGAAACAGTACGAACTATTTTTTCGTTTTGTTTGTCGGTGTTCAGAGTTGCAGAAACATGGTAGAGGCCACCGACATTGCTTCTAAAAGCAGACCGAGTAAAAATCTTAGACTTTAAAAGTTCATCTAATTCGTAGTATGTAGTGCCGCCTGCAGAAACGGAACCAATCAGGTGCCAGTCGCCCTCAACAGGATAAGCTTCGGCAGCAAGTACAGTTCGTAAAATCTTCGGTTTTTTGCCACGGAGATCTACTAAATAAGTTGCCCCATTGCTCTCTGAGTTAAGGCCTATTTGTCCCCAAGCAATAGCAAAGTCTCCCTCGGGAGAAAAGCGCATGAAGGCTGCGCTAGCTAGCTCTGATGGAAATTCTTTTTCAACTCTTGCTGGGAGGCACTCTGCTTTTGCGAGTGTAGTTATGAGCACCAAAGTAAGTACCTTAATAAACATCATGTTTGGCCTCGAATAAATTATTAAAAAAGCGATTAACATTGTCAGACTCTAAACCACCCATGAGTCTTGGACTGATTTTGTTTTCTCCAACTACAAAAGCAGAGGGGTAATGATCATCGGCCCCCCTAAAATACAGTTCAAAGGAGCTATGCTCACGGGTAATGAGGTTATATTTGTGAGCAACTTTTTGTGCCCAATCTTTGTTAGCAAGGGGAGCCAGCAGAGTGATGATTTTTAAGTTTCGCTTTTTGGCCTCGGCTTGATAGAATTTAAAATGAGTAAGCGATAGGTCGGCAGCTGGGTTCCATATATAGATGAGAGTTCTTTCAGGGCGTTGGATGAGCTGTTTTAATTCTGAATCGTTAAGTCCTGTAACAGAGAAAGTATTCTTGAGCTTTGCATGGCTAATTGCAGGTTTTTGGCATTTTTTGTTTGTAAAAGTATAGGAATCATAAGAGCCAGTTGCCGAAGTTATTTTGACCTCTACGGATTTTGAACCTATTCCAAGTTCAATCCATGAACCAATATTTTTGCTTGGTGAACGATAGAACAAAACATTTTCTGTTGCTGAAGGTATTTGCCGCCATTGTCCTCGGCTATGATTTTTCTGAAGGAGAGCAAAAATTTGTGGCTCACAAAAGTTAAGCTGAGGTTTGACTGTGTCAGCCTCAACTCTAGGAGAGAATAAGCTTAAGAATAAAAAAAATAGCTGTATTGTCATTATTTTAGAGCAGAAAGAGCCGCTTCGTAATTAGGCTCTTGTACGATGTCAGCTACGAGCTCAGAGTGTAAAACAGTGTTGTCTTCAGAAAGAACCACAACTGCACGCGTGTAGAGACCTGCTAATGGTGATTCCAGAAGAGTAACTCCTAATTTTTGGCCAAAATCAGATCTAAAGCCTGATAAGCTTTCACAGTTAGCAATTCCTTCAGCTGCACAAAAGCGACTTTGTGCAAAAGGCAAGTCCATGGAGATATTTAGTACTACAGTGTTATTTAAGTCTGATGCGAGCTTGTTAAATTGGCGAACAGAAGCTGCACAAACGCCAGTGTCGATACTTGGAAAAATGTTTAAAACTTTACGTTTACCGCTATACTGGTTGAGATTAACAACTTCGAGGTTTCCTTTAATCAAACCTTCAAAATTCAATTTTTCGCCCACCTTTGGAAAGTTGCCTACGGTTTTAACTTCGTTACCTTTGAATTTGACAGTTGCCATATTATTACTCCAATTAAAATGTGATGCTTTCATTGAAACTAAACTTTAAGTAAAAAACAAGGCTAAATCCTTTTGCTGACAGTTAGTTAAGTTGTTTTTTAAATCATTATATCTAACAGCAACGATTCAGTGCTATTGACAGGCCATTAATTTTGCTACATAAGCAAGGGCACAACGCTAGGGGTGCTGCCTTTTTAGGTGGCTGAGATTTTACCCTCTGAACCTGAAAGAGATAATGCTCGCGCAGGGAAGCTTCGAAAGCCATTTTCTGATTTTATATACATGGCCCTAGATCTTCCTCAGCGCCTATGAGGAAGAGAATATGTTAAGACCGTATTTTAAAAAGACTGCTCCAATTCTTTTTTGTTTTGCTTTTGCCCCTTTCTCAGTTTTTGCGGATGTGACTCTAGAAACCCTAGTGGTTGAAAGTGTGTCAAAATCTGAATTTTGGGGTGTTGAGGTGATGCAAAATTCTGTAGAGAATGTGGAATTGTCTCCCACTGTTCGCGAGGTGGAAGATCTACAAAATCAAGTCGCTGCCATTTCAAAAAGTTATGCAGCACAAGGGTATTGGGATGGCCTCAGTATTCGTGGTTTCAGTTTAGATCCAAGGAATAATTACTACCGAGAAGAGCTTGCTTATTTAGGTGAGACCAAAACTCTGCTTGCCAATAAACAAAGTGTAGAAGTTTTAAAAGGTGTCAGTGGAGCTTTCTCGGGAGTGAGCTCCCCTGGGGGTTTGCTTCACTATAATGTAAAACGGCCGAGTTTGCTCCCGACTCAGAGTTTGCATATGCATGTCGATCAGTATGGAGAGCAAACCTTGCATTTAGATTGGGATGGTGTGGAGGCTCTTAAGGGGAGACATCGTTTTAATGTTTTTGCTGCAAAACTCGAAAGTGGCATAGAAAATTCCAGTGGCCAGGAGTCATTGCTCTCAGGCGCCTCTGACTGGCAATTGCAAAACGCAAAATTAGAACTCGAGTGGGAATGGTCAAATAGCAAACGTCCATCTCAAGCGGGTCTATCCTTAGTGGGAGACCAAGTGCCCCGAATTAAGAATCGTAATTACAATAGTAATGCTCAGAGTTGGTCTCAGCCTGTAAACTTTGAAAATTTAGTCTCCACGTTGCGTTGGACGCAGAATCTAAGCGCTAATTTATCATGGACTAATTTGATTGGTTTTCAGCAAATACGAACTGATGACTACATGGCCTTTCCTTTTGGTTGCAGTGCTGAGAATAATTACACTCGATTTTGTGGTGACGGAAGTTTTGATGTTTATGATTTTAGATCCCCTGGTGAGTCGCGAAGTTTAAAACAGTTAAAAAGTTATTTGCAGTATACCCATGGCGACTGGAGTTTACAGGCCGGCGCTCAGGTTTCTGCAGAACAAGCTCGCTTTCAGGACCAAACCTACCAATATGTAGGGAGTGGAGAGATTTTTAAAGATATCACTCTGCCAGAAAACCCCCTTGCCAATGATGTTAATACCAATCGGGATCAGCACCGCACAGAACTCTATGTTTTGCAGCAATACCAGCGGCACTTATTTTTTGCTTTTGCCGGTATACGGTTTATAGATCTGAATAAAAAATCTATAAGAACTGATGGTTCAAGAAAGACTGAAACTTCAGAAAGTAAGATATTACCTTCAGTGACTCTAGGTTATGGTAAGACTTTGCAAACCTATTTGAGTTATAGTGAAGGAGCTGAATCTGTAATCGTTCCTAACAAGTCATCTTATGATAAAAAAGGTCAGGCCCTGCCAGAGGTTAAAAGCCAGCAGATTGAATTAGGATTGAAGGGGGGACATCAGCATGAATGGAAGACACAAATTTTTGTTATCAAAAAAGACAATGTTCAAGACGACGAACCATTCTATGGAGTGGATGGCTTTGTAGTGCATCAAGGTGTCGAATTTGAATTGAACAGTCAAGTGACGGAGGAAATTCGTAGTCATTTGGGAGTCCTGTGGCTGACGAGCCAGCTAGATGAGCTGAGCCGAGTTTCTAGATTGAATGGAAAAAGTCTTGTGAATATCCCAAATCAGTCGTTGCGTTGGCAAGGTTTCTATACCGTCAATGACAGACTTAGCACATCCCTACAGTATGTTTATGAAGGTGAAAGATTTGTAACAGCAGATAACAAAATTAAAATACCTGCATGGGGAATTTGGGGTTTATCATTACAGTATAAGCCGCAAAATCAGTACATCCTCAACCTGAGCGTCGAAAATTTGACGGACGAAGTTGCTTATCAGGAGTCTCCTTCGCAATATGGTCACGCCTATCTTTTCCCTTTAAAGGAGAGACGTGTGAGTGCAGGCGTGAGTTACCATTTTTAGTCTTTTTGGAGTTATTTCAGAGCATCCATATAATCATAGATAGCATTGGCACTAGAGTAATTTTTCTTATTCATTGCTTGGTCTGCAAGTGTCCGCAGCAAGTCTTTGTGTAACATTTTTGTTTCTAATAAGGCTTCTCTATAAATTAGCTTGTGATTACTGTCTTTTAGGGTTGCTGGGGGTTGTTTGTTGTATTTAACTCCCAACAAAAGCTTTTCTGCCTCTTGATATTTTTTATTCTGAATTAAGAATTCTGCCTTGGCTATAGAGCTGGCTTGGGGTGCAAGTGGAGTTAAGTAGGGTTGATTGGCCCCAGCTTGTATAGTTTCGACTAGATTTGCATCCATTTGCGTTTTTAAACTATATCACATCAAGGAATTTTACTTGGAGGAGCAGGCACCAACTCCGGAACAGTAAGTTATGGTTTAACTTACTTTTATGCTAAGAGTGGAAATGGACCTCGTTCTGGCAGAACCACTTATTCTCAAGGTGTTACTAGTACAAATGTGACAGCGACCTTGTTACATGATTCTGTCTGGAATGACTTTTCATCAAATGTCACTTCTCTTGGTTTCTCGACCGGAACTGCTAATGGTATCGGTGCAGGAAGCCGCATTGAGATTTGGGCAAAGCGTACTTGGTCGGGACAGAGTCAGTGGGTTACCAATGGCCCTAATATCAATTTACCAGCGGGAAATGTGGGAATTGGCTCAGCAAATCCTGCTGCCAAACTTGATGTGGCTGGTGAAATTAAATTGGGCAACACCAATTCAACATGTGACGTATCAACCGAAGGACAGATGCGCTATAATTCCACGTTAAAGGTTATGGAGTTTTGCAATGCTACAGCATGGACAGTGATTGGTGGTGATTCGGCAGTTGGCGTGAATCAAACTTGGCAGAATGTGACGGGAAGTAGAGCCTTGACTACCTCGTATCAAAACACTACTGGCAAGCCGATCATGGTAAATGTTACGACCAATAATAATGATACTGCTTATTCTGCTTATGCTTTGCAAGTTTCAACGGATAATGCAACATGGATTACAGTTGCTGCAGATGACACATACAATTTTGACAACTACGGTGCTTTGTCTGCGGTTGTTCCAGATAACCATTATTACAGGCTCACACGCCTTGGTGGAATCAACAGCTCTCATATTTACAGGTGGGCTGAACTTAGATAATTTTTCAGTCCATATTGTTTAAAAATGATACAAGCTTCTAGTGATTTATATCTAAAAAATCGAGAAGTTTACAATATCGATTAAGCTTTCTTTGGAATATTCCGATAAATTACCAATGTTTAGTGTTCATGACCCCCATTTGATTCGGACACCCAACCCAGGGGGTCAAAATGGAAGTCACAACGTATAAGAGGAAATT
>JBKHVM010000084.1:0-8899 GCA_046570065.1 Bdellovibrionia bacterium | reverse complement strand
TGCAAGGGGACTGGATTTGAAGAAATCGACATGATGTTTATGGATAACGTTGTGATTCCTTGCGACGTCTGTGATGGCAAAAAATATCGAGATGAGGTCTTAGAAGTCACATTCAAAGAAAAGAATATTCATCAAATTCTTTCTATGACTGTCAAAGAAGCCATGGAGTTTTTTGTCGCTCATCCCAGTATTCGAAAGCCACTGGCTATTCTAAAAGAAGTCGGTCTCGACTACTTGACTCTTGGTCAGCCAGCGAATTCTCTGAGTGGCGGCGAATCTCAAAGACTCAAAATTGCCAAAGAGTTGTCGCAAGTAAATCAGAAGGGAACTCTATACATTTTAGATGAGCCTACTACCGGTCTTCATTTTCGCGAGATCGAATTACTATTAAAAGTGCTAAATAAACTAATTGAGAGTGGTGGCTCCGTAGTCGTAGTTGAGCACAATTTAGATGTCATTAGAAATAGTGATTATGTCATTGATCTCGGCCCCGAGGCTGGCAAACATGGCGGCAATCTTGTTGCACAAGGTTCTCCAGCAGAAATTATTAAAGAAAAAAAGAGCCTTACTGGAAAATATTTAAAACGGTATCTTGAGGAACTAAAGCATGTTCAAACAAATTAGTAAGGTCTTGGTAGAAGTAAAAACTTACAAAAAGTATCTTATCATTATAGCAACTACTGGAATTATTTATTCGCTTGCTTATTCGCGCCTAGCATTGCTTGTTAAGGACCTCTTCGATCAACTCTCTGCGGGAAGCCACAGTCAAATTCTATATCTTGCGCCTATCGCTATTGGTCTTTCTTTTACTTCTTCGTTAAGTCGCTATTTTCATATCTATCTAATGAACTACGTCGCTGAGTGTGTTGTCCAAAGCTTGCGACTCAAGCTTCAAAAAAAGTTTATGAGTCTAAGCCTCTCTTATCACAATAATTACAGCCAAGGCTCTGGTGGTTTAATATCTAGAATTCTCAACGACATTCGCACTATTCAAGATTCTCTTCGCTTAGTGGCAGACTTTTTCTTACATCCCCTATTGTTTGTTTTTCTTATTGGCAATTTGTTATATATCGATTGGCAACTCACTTTATTGACTTTTACAGTCTTGCCAGTGGTAGCTCTATTCCTTCGATCTGTTGCGAAATCCCTGAGAAAGTATTCACCGCGCGCTCAGGTTGCGCTTGAAAAAATGACCGCGACTATCAAAGAAAGTCTAGACGGTGTGCGTGTCATTCAAAGTTTTAATTTAGAAAAAGAAATGGGCAACAAGCTTGAAAACGAAGCTGCGGACTATCTCCGAATTCGCAAGACCCATCACTCTCGTCAAGAGGCAACTGGTCCTGTAACTGAATTCATTGCAACTACAGTGATCATGTTAGTTCTCATTTATATCAGTAACAAAATAGGTGCCGGCAAAGCGACTCCAGGAACATTTATAGGTTTTATCACTTCGCTGATGATGCTCAATCAGCCATTAAAGAAGTTCCAAGAAGCCTTTATTCGTATGCAAGAAGTCGTCGTTGCTATCGAAAGACTATTTGAAATCATTGACTCAGATCAAGAAGTGCCGCAAGCGAATAGCAAGAAGGATTTTCCTAAAGACTGGAGTACAATAGATTACAAAAACGTACACTTTTCTTATGAAAATAATGCTATTTTAAAAGGTGTTGATTTAACTATCAAGCGAGGCGAGGTCGTTGCCTTCGTTGGAGAAAGTGGCTCTGGAAAATCTACTTTGGTTAACCTATTAGAGCGATTTTATGATCCTCAATCTGGCGCCATTACAATCGATAATTTGCCAATTCAAGAGATTCAGCTCACTGATTTACGCAAAAATATTGGATTGGTTTCTCAAGATGTATTTCTCTTTAGCGACACTATTGAAAGAAATATTTGGGCAGGTGACTTTACTCGATCACCCAAAGATATCCAAGAGGTGGCAAAACTTGCCAATGCCCATGAGTTTATAATGAAGATGCCAGAGCAATATCAAAGTCCTGTGGGCGATCGTGGTGGGCTGTTGTCTGGCGGAGAAAAACAACGTGTATCAATTGCCAGAGCCCTGTTTAAGAATGCTCCGATACTCATTTTAGATGAGGCCACTAGTGCGCTAGATACCACCAGCGAAATCGAAGTGCAAAAAGGTCTAGAAATTCTTATGAAAGGTCGAACGGCTTTAGTCATTGCCCATCGCCTATCAACTATCCAAAATGCTGACAAAATTGTTGTCATGCACCAAGGTCAGATTGTAGAAATTGGCAAACACCAAGAGCTCTTAGAAAAGAAGGGCCACTACTTTAAGCTCCACAGCATGCAATATCGTGTTTAATACGCAAACTTGTTTCATTTTGAAGCAAGTTTTGTTTTCTAGACGAACTGCCCGTTTTTTTTACACTCCTGCTTAAGTTTGTTTAAACTTTTGACGATAAAAGTTTTGACAGAATCTTAGCGACGAAGGAGTCCATAATGATTAATTGGGATGAGTTTGAACATATACATGTCATTAGAAAATTAAAACAAATTCTCTCTGCTTGGTGGAATATCGACATTATCTTTACAGATGAGAATGGTTTTATTAAAGGGTATGACTCTGACAAGGCTCAATTTGCCAATCCTGCAATTCCAATTCTTATCAATAAAGAGGCAGGTCAGGAAAATATTGCTGATCTTGTTACCAAGACTCTAGAAGACCTTCGCATCTCAGAAAACAGATATTCTATAAAAAAATGGGATATGGTGGGCTTTGATGTGGGTGTGTTCCCAATCATGATTGAAAATGATTGTGTTGGCGCTGTTGTTGCCTTGGGTTTCTTTAAAGATCAAAACTTTACAAACAGAATGCAAGAAATTCGCGACCGCTTGGCAGCTTTTGGCATGTCAGGAGAGGTTATTGAAAAATCTCTCGGCAAACTCAAATATGTGGACGAAGCTGAGCGCACTCACTTTGCAGAGCTGTGTGAGCTAGTTGCACAAGAAATTGTTACTCTTCATCTTGAAATTTCAAGCAGGGAAGATCGCATTAAAGAGCTTAATAAAGAGTTGGGATCACGCTACAAATACGACTCCATGATTGGTAAATCAAAACCCATGCAAGCTCTTTACTCACTACTAGATAAAATCAAAGGTGCTGACTCCACAGTTCTCGTGCAAGGTGAAAACGGCACGGGTAAAGAATTGATTGCTAAATCTATTCATTATAATTCACTTCGCAAAGATAAAGCTTTTGTCATTCAAAACTGTTCAGCTTTTAATGACAACTTATTGGAGTCTGAACTCTTCGGTCACGTCAAAGGTTCATTTACCGGTGCCCTGAAAGATAAAAAGGGACTTTTTGAAATTGCTGACAAAGGAACATTCTTTTTGGATGAAATCGGTGATACCTCACCTACGATGCAAGTAAAGCTTCTTCGTGTTCTACAAGAAGGTACTTTCATGCCAGTGGGCTCTACAGAGTCTCGACGAGTTGATGTAAGAATTATTGCGGCTACCAATAAGCCATTAAAAGAAATGGTTGAAGCCGGTACATTCCGTGAAGACTTGTACTATCGCTTGAATGTAATTAACATTCGTGTGCCACCTCTTCGCGAGAGAAAAGAAGACATTCCACTTCTTACAGATTTCTTTTTACAAAAAGTAGCGGAGCAACAAGGTGGCCCTCGTCGGCAGCTGACAAAGCGAGCGCTAGAAAAACTTTTTGATTACGCATGGCCAGGAAATGTTCGTGAGCTTCAAAATGAAATCGAGAGACTTGTTGTTCTCTCTGGAGAAGAAACTAAGCTTGCTGCTGAACTTTTATCACCAAAAGTACTGGAGTCAGGAGATAAGGGTAAGATTCAGGGTTCACGCCTGCAGGGAAAACTAAAAGATGCTCTTGAAGACCTCGAAAAAGAAATGATCCGTGAAGGCTTGAGACGCACGGGCTGGAATAAGTCTAAGCTTGCTAAAGAGCTTGGCATCAGCCGCGCTGGCTTGATCATGAAAGTTGAAAAATACGGTCTGGACAAGCGTAAGCTTGCACGCTAGTTACTCCTAAATCCATTCAAATGGCAAAGCAGGCACTCCACTCGAGTGCCTGTTATTTTTTCTTGGTTGACTTAAACTTAGGTGGGCACAGTCTTCGCAAGAGCACCTCAATTCTGACCAAACTCTTTGCAGATAATAATTACATCCAGCAAAATTCTTCAGCATTTTAATCACTTATCAAAGCTTTTTGAGTTTTTCTTTCCGATTGGCTCCATCGCCATTTTTCGGCACGGCATTTGTATATGCTAGATTCATGGGGACGGTTATATGTTGAAAAATACTTTGGAGAGTTCTGCAATTTCAAAACTAAAAAGCATCGTAGCTGAACGATTTGGCAAGTCTGTTGAGATTAGACATGTGCTCAGTACTGAAAATGAAAATTCAACTCCACACATGAAGGGTGAGAAATTTTTTATTCCCCTCATTCATGAAGATTTTCAGTTGGGTGTAGCTATAATTCCTGATGCTCTCAATCTTACGATTGAAGCTCGAACACAAGCTGCTGATGTTGTGAAGCTTATCTTAGAACCGACACTATACAGTTGGTTTTTAGAGCAAAAAACAAAGAACCTTGAAGCACAACTAAAAGAAAGGGCTTATCTAGAGCAGGTTGAGCTAGATGTGCCACCTGTAGATGTCCTGACTGATACAGATGAGGACTTAGATGACGACCACGGTGTGCAGCTGGTTACAAACTTTATTCATTTAAATGGAAAGAATGAAATTTTAAATAAAAAAGTTGCGCTGCAAACACACGAGTTGGCACACCGCTGGGCCTTTATTCCGTTTCAGGACATCAAAGATAATGTAAAATCAGTTGAAGATCTGCAAAAGCTCGGCGCCATGACTTTATGGATTGAAAACCTTGAGTTGCTCACTCAAGAGCAACTGGATCTTTTGGTGCAGTTTAACGAAACGGCTATGGGTGATGAGTACCCTCTGATCATCACTAGTTCTGCTTTGTCGCTTGCAGAATTAGAGAAGAAAGACCACATCCCTGCGTATCTTATTGACGAGATTTCAATTAACCAGTTCGAAGTAGATCGTGCTCCTATTGGCTATCCTGCTTTGAAAGAAGTTTTAGAGCTCTTTTTCTTTGCCTCTGAAAGTCACATCCAACAATAAACAGGGCTTGCATTTATAGCTAAGACTTGTAATCTAAATTCATGGTCACAACAGATGCCTTTTTAGATTCATTCTTAGCCAATGCCCTGGGTAGCACAGCCTTCAAGGTATACCAATTGGCGGGCGATGCTTCCAACCGTCGTTACTACCGAGTGGTTTTGGATCAACAATCATGGGTTCTCATGCGTTGGGAACCTTTTGATCCCGAAAACTATCCTTTTCTTTCGGTGCTAAGGCACTTTGAGCGCAACCAAGTCCATGTTCCACGCGTTGAGAAGATGTCCCCTCAAGATGGTTTAGTTTTATTGGAAGATCTTGGGGATTTAACTCTTGAGCGTAAATTCTGGGAAACACAGGATCATAAGACGTCTTTAGAGTTTTATGATTTGGCAATAGACGAAATAGTTAAAATTCATCACCACTCCAGCAGAGATAAGACCCCTTGCACTGCTTTTAATCTTCAATTTGATGTAGAAAAACTTCTGTGGGAACTTAATTACGGCAAAGAACATCTACTCAATGGTCTGCTCAAGTATGACTATAAGGGCGAGCAGCTCAAGGAGTTGGAACAAATATTTTTAGATATTTGTACTAAGCTTAATGCCGAACCCAAAAAAATTGCTCATCGTGATTATCATTCTCGCAATCTTATGATCAAACTGGATAAAGTTGTGGTTATTGATTTTCAAGACGCTCGTCTTGGCACAGTTCAGTACGATCTGGTGTCTTTGCTAAAAGACTCTTATGTGGAAATGCCAGATGAATTTTCTGAGCACCTTCTGCAGCGATATCTCACTAAATCAGAAGAGTTTTTAGGAAAAGGTTTTTCGCGTACTCACTTTGACTATATTTATGAACTGCAGAGCATTCAGCGCTGCTTTAAGGCTTGTGGGTCCTTTGCAAGTTTCTATAACACTCGCGAAGATCGACGCTACTTAAAATATCTCAATGGTACTCTTAAAAAAGTGATGAAGAGCCTTGCACACTTTCCTGAGTACAAGGCCTTTACGGATATTCTAATTGATTCTGGCTCTTTAGATAAGAAGTACGAAGATCTATGAAAGTCATGATGTTAGCCGCAGGAGAGGGAACTCGCTTGCGTCCGCACACTTTAAAGTTACCAAAGCCTGCAATCCCATTTTTGGGAATACCACTTGCTTATCATTCGCTGGGGCTTTTTAAAAAACTCCATGAATTAGAGTTGGTAGTTAACACTTACCATCTCCCCGACAGGATTGAAGAGGTCTATCAGCGTATCCAGTCGAAAGTTAAATCTTTGCACTTCAGTCACGAAAGAGAACAGATTCTTGGCAGCGGCGGTGGTTTGGTTGCAGCTAAAAAGCACCTTCAAGATGCAGAAAACTTTTTTCTGATCAATGCAGATGAAGTTTTACTTACTGAAAATCAACATCTTATGGAAGAAGCCTACGCTTTTCATGTTAAGAACAAAGCGCTCTCTACACTGCTGGTCATTGAACATCCTGAAGTAGGGTCAAAGTTTGGTGGCGTATGGTGTTCTGGATCGCAAGTGAAAGGTTTTGGAAAAGCTCCGGTAGAGCCAAACTTAAAGGGCATGCATTTTGTTGGTATTCAGATTTTGAATCGACGCATTTTTGACTATTTGCCTGAATCTGGAGAATCAAACATTTTATATGATGGGGTAACTGCTGGAATAAAAAATGGTGAGTTTGTTCAAGTGTTTCCAGCACAGTCGGAGTGGTTTGAAACTGGCAATCCACAAGATTTTTTAGCAGCGTCTAGAAAATGTCTTCAGTATTTAAGCAAAAACTCTCAGCATGCAGACTCTCTTGCGAGTACTTTAAAAACATTCTTGGATGAGCCTTATTTGTTAATCGGCGAAGAGGGTAAAAAGAGCTTGGTTTTAGAGTCTTCACTTCTGAGTTGTAAAAATGCGAAGACTTTAGAGTCATCTGTTATTGGTAAAAATGTGCGCATTGAACGAGACACCGTTATTCGCAACTCTATGATTGCAAATGATCAGATTGTGCTCGCAGGCGAGAGTGTTTTAGAAACCCTGTTGTTATAATTTATTTGTTTTTTGCAGCTGTGGTTTCGTCAAAAAAGGCATCTTGTTTCTTTTTAACATCATAGCGTCGCTTCATCATAAGAAATAAGCTATCTGCAGAAACACCAATAGGTTCACCATTATAGTCTTTTTGCAATCCAGCCATATTTGCAGGCTCACGATAATCAGCCGGTAAGTTTCCATAGTTTGGCGCCGTAAAGCCGATTCCCCCAGCGGAGCCATCACTGCCTGAGGCCGCACCAAGGCGGCCTGCACCTGCACCACCACCCTCTAACCCCAATTCCGAAGAGGCAAATTTCTTTACGATTTCTGCTTCTTTCTTTTTAGCAAAGCCCATAGCTGCGGCAATATCACCAGAGCTAAATCCTGCAGCCGCCATAGCTGCGGGAGAAGCAAAGTCCGAAAACTTATAAGTCTTACCATCTTTTGTTGTGATGGTTTCATTCTTTATATCTAGTTTTTTAACATTTGGATTTTTTGCTAGGCTGTCTCTAAACTTTTCTCTTTCTGTATTAAGTGACTCTGCTTCTGCAGCAGAAAGCCCTTCAAAATTATCTAGGCCGGGAACACCTCCGGCTAAACCCTCTTCATCAGAGCCATCAAAATTTTGTTTCCAATCACCCAGCTTGTCATTGAGATCAGCATAATCATCCGCTTGCTGGAGTTGCAGCAACCCCATGCCAACCGCTAGCCAACCTTCAGCACTGAAGCCCGAAGTTGAAGAAATTTTGTAAGCGCCATAAGCCCCTAGGGCCAAGCCAAAGACTGTCGACATCTGATTGCCTTTGCCGCTCTCTGCGTGAGCCGTGTTGGCGCTCTGATAGGTTGAGTTTCCATCGGGCATTTCGGCCTTACTTTCACCGCTACCAACAATATTTGAAATTCTTTCTTTTGCGCCCTGACTGTTAGATCCATATTTACGTTCAGCTCTTTCAATTTTCGATGATTGATTCTGAGAAAATGAGTTCGATGAAAATACCAACAATAAGAGAATAGAAGCTAAGTTTATATGTTTTGAAAATTTTATTTTCATCTCTAGACCTCATGTTGAGCGCGAGTGAACCAAGTTACTCTTCGGCATTTTTCTGACAATAATTACCCTCGAGTTAAGATACTATTCCTAACAGAACACTCCCCCGAGTATTTACTAAAATTTTAAAGTTAAAACTAGACAAGTGCGACTAGCATTACCTAACTGTCGCAATTTAATACTAAAATGTACCATTCTGAATCACTTTTAAGATGACCTAAAGCTCTTCTGGTGGAGGATTTTCTAAACCACCACGAGCTCCACTTTCTCCACCTAGTGGCAGATCTTTACGGCGAAGGAAATTCGGTGATACGAGTTTTACGCCATACCCTGTGGTGCCTCCGTTGTACTTACAATTACTCGGTGTATGAGGGTCTCCTTCTTCTACAGGAGCACCACAACGACCAAACCTTTGCTCATCTAACTTGTAATCACCCATACCATATGACACCCAACTCGTAAGCGTGTTGGCCCAATCCGTAGTGATGTACTTCATCTGTTCCACAACGTTTGTTTGCAACTGCTTAAAAGTTTCGTTGGAAAGAACCTCATACTGATTCTTTATCGAAAAATTACTCCACTCCCCTGCTCCACCACGATAACCAATATCGGCCCGCACGAGATCCTGAATTCCAAGTTTAGCAGCAAGCCCCGATTTTAACCTTTGATAGTAG
>JBKHVM010000083.1:0-9059 GCA_046570065.1 Bdellovibrionia bacterium | reverse complement strand
ATTTCTTTTTCTTTAGAGGCTTTAGGCGCTGCTACTGGCGTTGCTTTTTCTTGTGCCTTGACCGCAGCAACTTTTGGCTTTTTTTCTACTTTAGGGGCTGCCTCAACTACTTTTGCTTTTTTTGTATCGACTGACTTCTTAACTGCAGAATTCTTAGCAGCTGCTTCCACTTTTTTTGTTTTAGAGTCTTTTTCATTTTTGACAGGGGTAGCTTTTTTTCCAGCGACTTTAGCTTTTACAGGCGCGGCTCCAGAAGCAACTTTCTTGGCTTTACCGACAAGTTCCTTCACTTTTGAAGCCACTTTCTTAACAGCCGATTCCTTTTTAGCCGGAGCTTTTTTCGCGACTTTTTTAGCCATTATTCGCCTCCCCTTTACAAATAAAGTGAATAAAGATCGAATCAGACATATAATACTCCGAGCTGAGTTGGCAGCAAAAAAATGAATGAAATCAAATAGCGCGAGGCATAAAGATGATCAAGGCAGACCTATTACAAAATCTCAATATTCCCGATTTTCAATTCCACTCTGGTAGTTTGGCAGCAGTCGCAGCCAACATCCTCCCCCCCGAAGATGCCACTCAGGAGTCTTTGGTATTTGTCTCTAAGGCGGAGCAACTCCATCTCGCTCTTTCTAAAGAAGCCGCGATTATCATTGCACTGAGCTCATTGACGCCCCCTGAGAATTACAAGGGAGCGTTCTTTAGTTGTAAAAATATTCCCACTACAATGTCTTATGTCTTTCCACTATTTGATGGAAAAATGAATCGCTTTCGCCAAAAGGAGCGTATCCATCCCACAGCCGTAATTCACGACTCTGCCCATGTTGGCCCTCACTCCTCTATCGGCCCGTATGTGGTGATTGGTGAAAATGCTCACGTTGGTGACCACTGTACCATTGGTGCTCACTGTATTATTGAATCTGAAGCTAAAGTTGGCGATCACACTTTGTTGCATGGACAGGTCTTCATTGGTTCACACTGCGAAGTTGGTGCTCGCTGCGAAATTCACCCCCACGTCACCATTGGTTCCGATGGATTTGGATTTGCCATTCAAAAAGACGGCACTTCTCGCAAAATACCTCAACTCGGCAAAGTCATTATCGGCAATGACGTCGAAATTGGTGGCAATTGTGTTTTTGATCGAGCGGCTTTAACAATCACGAAAATTGGAAACGGAACAAAATTCGATAATCTTTGCCATGTGGCACACAATGTTCAAATTGGCGACAACTGCCTTTTTGCTGGAGGCTTTTTTGTAGCCGGCTCCTCCAAAATAGGAAATAACGTTATGACTGGCGGTCATGTGGTAGTCGCTGACCATGTGGAAATCTGCGATCGCGTAGTCCTAGCCGGGCGCTCAGCAGTAACAAAAGACGTTACGGCTCCAGGCTCTTACGGTGGATTTCCGCTTGAACCCATGCGTGATAGCTTGCGCACGTTAACAAGTATGACATATGTCAGTCACCTGCGAAAGCAGGTTACAAAAATCATGAAGCACCTCAATCTTGAGGACGAAAAGGAGTAAACGATGCCCTACGAGTTCTACAAAGTTCTGCACTTACTTGGCCTGATCTCCATATTCTTTGGTTTCGGAGGTGTTTTAGTAAACGCCTACGGAGGTAATACCCTGCAAGGATCTGCCAAGAAAATGGCATTTATCCTTCACGGTGTAGGACTCGCGTTGATTCTTATTAGCGGTTTCGGAATGGCAGCTCGCTTAGGTTTAGTCAGCGGCTTACCTGGGTGGATTCATGCCAAACTTGCGATCTGGGTTCTCCTCGGAGCAGGCATTGCCCTTGCTAAACGCAAAGGTGCTATTGGCTGGCCGGTAGCGGTTTTACTTATGGGCCTAGGCACAACTGCTGCCTACATTGCCATCAACAAACCCTTCTAAATATTACAAAATTCTTTCTATGGATTGCCCTTTGTGGCAACTCCGCATAGAACAACTCCATCAAAAGAGGTGTTCTATGAAAAAGTTAGTTATTATTGCTGCAGTTTTATTTTCCGCTCAAGCTCAAGCATCTTTGTCATGCTCGCAATTAGTTTCTTATAAAGCTCAACTTCAAAATGAATTAGCACAAATCCGTTCAGAAATTCGCCAAGCTCGCAATAGCGATAAAATTGAATTCTTAATGGACGAGTACGAGTTGGTTTTTTCAAAACTTCAGAACATTGAAAAAGCTATCGACTCTGATTGCAAATAGTCTCTAGACCATAGTTTAGATATCTAGTTTTTCCACTTAAAGGTTCGTCTTTGAAGATTGTCAGTTTTAAACTGAGACCAACAAGGAGAACCTTTTTTTATGAAAAAAATAGCCTTACTTATTGGTGTTTTATTATCTTTCTCGTCTGCAGCTCATGCTTCTATTTTAATCGAACCTTATGCCAATGTTATCATTTCAGGAAAAATAGATGATGCTGACATTTCTGGGAGCGATATCGGCGCACGCCTTGGCTGGGGAATGGCTGGTTTTTCAATTGGTGTAGATGCTTTTCTTTCAGGAACTCATACTTATAAAGATACCTCAAGCACTAGCTACACCCCTTCTTTTTTGGGTGTGTTTTTAGCTTATGAGTTTCCAATTTTGGTTCGTGGTTATGCCAGCTACGCACCAAGCTACTATGTTAAAAAAGATGATACAAAAATTAAAGGGACAAATACTCGCATTGGCGTGCAGTACACAGGTCTTCCCTTTGTTGCCATTGGTTTAGAAATGCAAACTGAGGCTTTTGATAAAATCGAAGTTGGCTCCACTCCACCATCGAATTATAGCGAATCTTCTTCTATCACTTCGCTCGTCGTGAGTATCCCCTTCAGTCTTTAAAAAATAGACTCAAGGTTAAAAACAAAAAGCCCTGCCCTCATTGAACTTTAAAATAAAAAGTAGATACTAAAAAAGCCCATCTAGTAAGATGGGCTTTTCACTTTTAAACCTTCAAATATTCTTCCAGCACTACAAAGAGTTTGTCTCCTAGAATTTTTAAAACATCGAGTACTTTAAGAAACGGCACTCAATATTGCCATTAAAGACAAAGTGTTTCCGAGTGGATTTTAACTTTAGGTCTTGAATGAGCTCTTTATTTCCAGACAACAACCAGCAATCCCAACCTTTAAAGCGGTGCTTGAGTGTAAACCCCAAATCACGATACACGTCGCGCAAGTTGTCTTCATCACCAATACGAGCGCCGTAAGGTGGATTTACAATCGCCAAACCCTTCTCTACAGGAGGTGCTACTGTGGCAATAGGTTCACGTTTAAACTCAATAACGTGATCAACACCAGCACGTTTCGCGTTGTCTTTAGAAATCGTGATAGCCTTACGATCAATATCAAAACCATAAAGCTTAAAATCTAAATCTTCTTTTTCCTGCTCAGCGGCTTCGTCCAAAAGACGATCCCATACTTTTTCGTCAAAGTTTTTCCAGTTCTGAAAACCAAAGCGCTTGCGATGAACCCCTGGAGCAATATTTAAAGCCATCATTGCTGCTTCAATAAGAAAAGTTCCAGAGCCGCACATCAGGTCGACGAGAGGTGTTTGACGGTCCCAACCACTTAACAATACCAATCCCGCTGCGAGGTTTTCTTTAAGAGGAGCGTCTCCCACTTCTTTGCGATAGCCGCGCATAAATAACGAGTCTCCAGAAGTATCAAGAGCCACAGAGAAGTGATTTTTGAGAGCTCTTACATGAATGCGTAGAGCTGGATTGTTGTTATCAACATCTGGGCGCTTGCCAAATTTTTCTCTAAATTGATCGACGATAGCGTCTTTAATTTTCATGGCAACAAAACGCTGATCGCGCATCTTAGACTCTTTGATGCTGACATCAATTGAGATGCTTTCGTCTGGATCTATGTATTTAGTAAAATCGTGTCTTAAGATTTGGCTATAAAGCTCTTCTGGTTGATAAGCAGTAAAATCTAAAACTGGCTTGAGGATACGGCTGGCACAACGAGAATGAAGGTTCGCTTTGTAAGCCCCTTCCCAGTTTGACTCAAAGAAAATTCCGCCAGAAGTTCTTTCAGAAACACTCAAGCCTAAGTCTTTTAGCTCTTGTTCAAGGGGTTCAACGAGGCCTTTAGCCGTGGATGCAAAAAACTCTGGCACAGTAGCTCCTTTATTAAGGCACAAAGGAGCTACTCCACCCAATCACCCGCTAGGTATCGCGGTACTGAGGGCCGCCGCCTCCTTCGGGCACGGTCCAATCGATATTCTCGAATGGGCACTTAATATCACAGGTTTTACAATGAATACAGTTCGTATAATTAATCTGTAAATCATACTGACCTGCGCCTTTTGCCGAAGGCAGCATCTCATATACGCTAGCTGGGCAAAAATGAGTGCAAGGGCTTTTGTATTTTGGCTCACATTCAGTACGGCAAGTATCGCCATTTTTTAGCTTTAAATGATTTGGCGAGTGCTCGTCGTGCATTGTACCCGTCAGGTAAACACTAGAGAGCTTGTCAAAAAAGAGCACACCATCTGGCTTGGGCAACTGGTTCTCTTCAAGCTCTAAGCCCATAGGGCCCCAAACGTCGACCATAGTGTCTGTGGCCTTTGCATCACTGTGAGTGATCGGCATTGGATCTTGCAAACCACGCCCCCCAGTGAGCTCCTGAGCTGCCAACAGCGGCAAAGACGAAACGATCCCTTGGCTCAAAGCCTGATGGAAGTTACGTACACGGTGAAGCTCAGAACCAACAAAACTTTCACGAATCTTTTGATCGTACTGCTGAGTCACCATAGAACCAAAGTTTTGCGCTTTAATGCCTTCTAGTGCCGTCTCAGCTGCCAACATACCGCTCTTCATCGCCAAATGGATACCCTTGAGCTTTTGCACGTCAACCATGCTCGCAGAGTCTCCAACAACCAACCAGCCTTCACCAAAAAGCTTTGGCATCGAGTAATAGCCACCCGCAGGTAGAGTCTTACCTCCGTAAGATATTACTTTTCCACCCTTAATCATTTTGTAAACAAAAGGATGTGTTTTAAGTTTTTGCAACTCACGGTGTGGATCCAACAGTGGATCCTCAGAATCCAAGTAAGCCACCAAACCTACCACTATACGATCCTGTGGAAGAGTGTAAATAAATGTTCCACCAATAGACTTGCTTAGCGGGAAGCCAATAGTGTGAATCACTTGTCCCGCCTCAACTGTTCCTTCTGGCATTTGAATAATTTCTTTGACGCCTTCTTCAAACACTTCGGGATTTTTACCAGCACGAAGATCCAGTTTTTGCGCTACTTGTTTAAAGAGAGAGCCACGAGTGCCTTCCGCAAAAATAGTGAGCTTTGATTTTAAAATCAGGCCAGGTTCAAAGTTGGCTTTTGGAGTGCCATCTTTATCTCTCCCCTTATCACCTGTTCTCACACCGATGATCTTATCGCCATCATAAAGTGCTTCGACAGCTGCAAAACCTGGAAAAATATTAATGCCCTTTGCTTCACACTTACCAGCTAACCAACGGTTAAACTGACTCAAAGAAATTAAATAGTTTCCTTCGTTATGAAAAGGTGGCGGTGTAATTGGTAACTTAAAAGAATAGTCGTGACCCAAATAATGAACGGCATCTTTTTTAACTTCCGACTCGATAGGGCAGCCCTCTTCTTTGAAGTCTGGAACTAGCTCTCGCAACGCAGATGGGTTTAATACAGCACCAGAAAAACTATGAGCCCCCACTTCAGCTCCTTTTTCCAGAACCACTATCATTTGTTCTGGAATAGGAGCCCCAGAAATCTTCCCGCTATTAACAGCTTCGTTATGAGCTTCAATCTGTTGGGCAAGATGAAGAGCGCAAGACAAACCAGCTGCCCCACCGCCAACAATCAAAACATCAACTTCCATTTCTTCTCTCGTGACACCTTCAGGTAATTGTTCAAATGGGTTCACAGACATCTCCACTTTTAGTGACCGTTATTATTTTGTTTTGGTTTTGTGCTTTCGAATTCAGAAGTAGGACCGAGTTTACGAACAGGGTTTGGCAAAACTTTTTGCACTTGCAAGTCGCCTTCGTCTTGTCCACCAGGGTAAGAGCGAGTCTTAGCTCTAAGAGCAATGAGTTCATCTTGCTCAACATCATATTCACGACCTGCCAACACTTCACTCTCTTCAGAGTGAGCGCCGACACCAGACAATACGATCAACAAGCCAATTAGAACCTTTGCCCCTGGTTTCATCACAACCGTCCTTTGTTTCTAAAACGAATCAGTCTCTATATAAAAACTAAATGATAATCTTGTCCAGCGATGAATCAGACTACTTGAGGGGAGCAATGGGAATTCGGCGATGAAACTTCATCGGAATCTGCTTTCTAACACGATGAATGGCATCCTTGCGCAGAGTGGCTATCATAACACCCACCCCTTCGGGCCTAACTTCAAGTGTCTGCCCCCAAGGGTCGATGATCATGGAGTGCCCGTAGGTCTCACGCACTCCCCCTCTATGACCGATATGAATACCACACTGAGCTGCCGCCAAGACATAACATTGGTTTTCGATGGCGCGAGCTCTCTGCAGAACTTCCCAATGTGCTTGTCCCGTCTTTACCAAAAAAGCTGCGGGAATTAAAATCACATCCACTTCTTGGCGTCCATAGTGAGCATAGAGTTCAGAAAAACGAATGTCGTAACAGATACTCTCAGCAATTTTCCACCCATCAACTTCAAAGGTTGTAGGTTTTTGTCCATGCCTAAAATTATCCGACTCCCTTAGCGCCGCTTGCCCTTCGAGCTGAATATCAAACAAATGCATTTTTTGATAAGAGGGTTTTATTTCTCCAATCGGAGAAATAATCACACTGGAGTTATACAAGTAACCATCACCTAGGAGAATCGGCGCTGAGCCTACGTGTAAAAAGGCATTTCTCTGCTGAGCTATTTGCGCCAAGCGCTCAAAAGCAGAATGTGAAAGTGGAATTGAGCTAACAGCTTCGCCCTCCACTAGACGCATATAAAGGGCATTTTCTGGCAAACAGATAAGGCGCACAGATTGTGGAATAGCCTCTAACAGGGATTCCAACATCATCATGTTAGAATCAACATCATCTACAGAAGTAGTTTGAACAACTGCGACTTCGAGCGAGTCCATCTACTGAGACACCGTTTGTCCATTGTTGTTATCGCCACCGCCTAAGACTGAAACTTGTGCATGATTAAATGTCTTACACTTCCAACCTGCGGTCGATAAGTTGTTCGAAATATTTGTGGCAAAATCGAGGCAAGACTGCAGGGTTTGTGCAATTCCCGCTTGGCTATCAACACCTTCTTTAGTGTAAATCGTCTTACAACCACCAGCGATCTTTTCGATACGGATTGTTCGCACAATAGAGCCATTACGACAGACTGTCATTGGCTCGCCCTCTTCTGCAAGAGTTGGAGCTACAAATGAAAAAAGCACTGCCCCAACGAGCAATGCTTTGAACTGTTTTTTTATACTAAGTGATTTTTCCACAACAACCCTCCAGATCACTGCCGACTTCATCAGTATGCTTGATATGAGGGAGGAGAGAAATCACTAGGAATCTCTGCCCAGCCTAAATTTAGACTTTATACTAAATTAAGCAGACTTTGATTTAGTAGACTTTTTGGCAGTTTTCTTTTTATCAGTTCCTGCTGCTTCCAACATTTTAACGTTAGAGTAGTCAATGAAACCTTCTTGCTTCAATAAGCCTTCTTTTTTGTCAAAGTGAGTTTGTACTTTTACACCCTGAACTTTGACTTTCATTTTAACTGCATCAACAGCTAAAACTGTTCCTTTTTTACCTTTATCTGATCCAGCGATAACTTGTACAGTCGCGCCTTTTTTGATTTTCAATTTCATTTTGTTCTCCAGAATTAATTCTTAGCCGTCATTTTTTTTCTAATGCGTGATTTAATCGCCATTGCACGCTTAGAAAGTTTTGCATCGTCTTGGTTCAAGATAAATTTATCAAATCCACCCATGTGTTCCATATCGCGGATTGCGCTTGCGGCGATCTGAAGGCGTACCATTTGATTCAAAACGCGGCTAAATATGCGTTTTTTCTGCACATTTGGCTGAGATATTGACTTAGTCTTGATATTAGAGTGGCTCACCAAATTTTTTACTATTGGGCTCTTTCCAGTTAATTCACATCTGCTCATGATTTAAGCTCCTACGGTTTAATCCTAAAAAAACAGAAACAACGGTATATGAAAAAAGACACTTGATGGCAACCAATTTTTTTCGTATATACATGGACTCACTAATTTTGGAAATCGCAACCACGGCCAGTTCCAGATTTTAGGCTAGGGAAGCCAATTAGAGGCCCTCAGCTGATTTATAAGAGAATTGGTCAGGCAGTAAGTAAAAAGGAAGAAATAATGAAAAAAACTACACGTAGCAAATACCGTCAAGAGTTCTCTGGTGATCACGTTTTTGATTACAAAGATCCAGCTTCACTTGTTCGCTTCATTAGCGATGCAGGCAAAATCACTCCATCTCGCATCTCTAAACTCAGCATTGCTCAACAGAAAAAAGTAGCTGCTGCAGTTAAGAAAGCTCGTAACTTAGCATTGCTTCCTAACGGAACTGACGCTTACGACCACTTTAACAGAGCAGATGCTATCAGCCCTGTACCTTTTGAAATCTAAAAATTAATTACTGCTTTGGATTTCCAAATAAAAAACCGAGCTCAGGGCTCGGTTTTTTTATTTTTAATTGCAGCGGATCTTCTATTATTCGGCTTGTTGCCGTGCTTGCCACTGGAGTTTTCTAAAAGTCCAAAGAGTCGTCGCAATCATTAAAGTGTAACTGTAGTTTGAAAGACCGTGTAATTTTTGCCCACTGAGCCCCATAAAGGTGATCTCACCAAATGGTTGCCCCCAATGAGTTAATCGCAAAATCATGATTGGTAAGGCAAAAAATAGCAAAAACTGTAAGTGCCCGCCCAAAAACCACCAATGACGAGATTTAAACTTAAGCGTTTCCCTGAGTAAAAAAATCAGTGGAACGAAAACAAACAACAACCCCGCCTGCAGGGCCGCCACTTGCCTCACTTCATTGAATCTAAAGATTAAAATCACTGCTGGAATCACCGC
>JBKHVM010000082.1:0-9069 GCA_046570065.1 Bdellovibrionia bacterium | reverse complement strand
AACCGGAGGTGTTCGCCCGATAGGGCGATGCTGGCTAGCTCATGGATGAGCGCGTCCCAGCCAGCAGAGGGCTTTGGGGGCCCAGCTGAGTAAGAAGTATTAGGATTGGCGAGCGCCTCCGGCTTGTTGGATGTCCCAGCAACATAGGGTTAGGAGGGGGAGGGAGTCGCCGCCCCAAAAAAGGCAGGGGCCTCTGTGCCGTGGATGGGGGCTGCTGTGGAGGCGGAGTTGGGAGGTCGAGTTGGAGTGGGGGCGTGGGGGCTAGTTTTGGTTTTGAAGTTTTGTTTTGGTGGTGGCAATCCACTCGATGTGGAGGTTGATGTCGACAAAATAACTGGTGCCTTTGCATCGAGCTTCTTCAGGGTCGCGAATTATTGCTGAAGCAATTCCTATCATCTCTAGACCTTGGTCAGTGACTCTCAAGAGAGGTCCTCCAGAGTCTCCACCGCATATTCCTTTTGTTGTTTGCTCGATGTAGTGGCCTCTGAATTTTTCTGTGGGATTGACTTGAGAATTTCCTGATTTTCCTAAAATGCGAAGTCGCCCTACCCCATCACCTTGATGAGACATCACTCCATAACCAACCATTAACAATTGATCTTGGTTGCGAATGGGCACAACTGTTTTAATGTCGATAGCTTTTCCTAGACTTGGCTTTATTCCTTGAATTTGCACCAGAGCAATATCGTTTTCGAGATCTTTCAAGCCATCCTTTTCAAAGTTTTCATGGATTTTATATTGTTTAACACCGTAGACGGACTTGGCCAGCTTGTCCTCGGTTGCACATAAGTAGTTATTTGAAAATATCACGCGCATATCTGCAGTTGCCCCCTGCAAACAGTGAGCTGCTGTCAGTAATAAATCGTCAGAAATTACCGTAGCAGTGCAATAATTTGTAAGGTTTCTGTCTTTGACTAAGAGCAAAGCTACTTTTTCTGCCACAATATTTTGTGCCGATAGAGTTTTTCCTCCCACAATGGAATTGCGAACTCGGCTCTTCAAAAATTCCGAGGCATTAGACTCATCTGGCTGACAGAGTGATTCCAACGAGGGCTTCTGGTAGTCGTCTGAATTTTTTTTTGCTCTTGTCGCAGTGACTGTGTTGTCCTGCGCACAAGCCAACAACATCAAAACGCTCAAAAAGAGACCACTGAGCTTAATAATTTGCATGAATCATACTTAGGCAAAGATTGGAGCTTTGGCAACTCCCTCACGTAAACCCTATGAAATCTACATACCAAATTGGGCTTCGCTCTTTCTTTGGATTTCCAACTCTTTTTCGATTTTTTCTCGAGGTATGATCTTGCCTTTTCCCACTCCTGGGCAAAAAGCCTTTACATCTTTGGACCAAGCTTTTGCATTCATCACTTCGGGCCAAAAGGGCCAAGTCCGACACTGCGTAGGTCGCCCCTCATAAACACTGCACCTTTTTTCTTTTAAAAACATACAGTCTGGATTTTTAGGGTCCTCTTTTAAATGCCAGACACCTTGTGTTCTTTGGCAGAACTTTTTGGTAAATGCCGAAGTCGACATCTTGAGCACTTTTGCCATGCGCCGCCGGTCTTCTGGAGTCATAAAGACATAGCCAAATTCCCCATGGGAAGTGCAGCATTTTCCTGAGCCTTGGCACTCAAAACGAACACCTTCGTGCCACCAAGTTTCAGCTTCATTTGATTTTGAGGATACTTTATTTGGAGTCATGAATTAGATACTTTTCAAATAGGGTTTTTAAATCATCTGGAATTTTAACTTTGGACTTTGTCTTTGGGTCGACAAAAGCATGGACCAACTTAACTTCAGCGTGGAGTTTATCGTCTTTTTTAAAAACATAGCGGCTGGTGTAACTATGATCGCTGATCGCGGCTACAGAGACTTCGATGTCGTAAGTCTCCCCCGGAAAAAAGGGTGACTTAAAATCCACAGTGCTATGGCGAATGGGAATAATCACTTCACGACGACCAAAATATCCCTTCCAACCCACTGGAGTTGACCTGATAAATTCTTCAAAAGCATCATGCGATAATCCCAAAATATTTCCAAAAAACATAATTTGAGCAGGATCAGCTTCTCGAAAAGTCAGAGTATGTGTCGTTTTAAATAAGTTATTCATTTAAATGGTTTTACTCGGGCCGAGGGCTTGACATCAAGCAGATAAATCAGAGAATCTGGGGCCCCTAAGGAGGAGCGGTTGACACGCAACATTATTGACCTAAAAGTTTATGATCCCAAAGATTTTCCCGCTTACCTCCCTAAGCTGAATCGTCTCTATGATGACCTTTTTCATGGCGGCAAAGGCTTTCGCGCCAAACTTATTCGCATGATCTCAGACTCACTCCACATTGACGCGAAATCAGAACTGCTCCTAGCACAAACTATTGAGTTCATCCACAATGCCTCACTTCTTCATGATGACTTAATTGACCGCTCACATTTACGTCGCGGCAAAACCACTGCATGGTTAAAGTACACTCCCGAATACGCCGTTCTTGCAGGCGACTACCTTCTGGCACGAGTGATGGTGAACCTCTCTGGACACGGCAACATTCGCCTTGTTCAGTACACAGCTGAGATCATCTCAGATCTACTTGAGGGCGAATGGCTTCAAGATTCTGTTGTTGGTGATTTTTTTGTTTCACTTGAACAACTGGATCGCATTCATAATCTTAAGACAGCAAGCTTGTTTAAATGGTGCTTACGTGCACCTTTTATTGCTCTCAATCGCAATGACGAAGAGCTGCATTACTTACTCAACGAAATGGGAACCCTCCTCGGTCAACTTTTCCAAAGAAGTGATGACCTCTTGGACTACGACATTCGTAATGATGAAGGCAAAGCCATTTTAGGCGATCTCAAATCTGGCTACCTAAACTCTTTTGGGGCTTTTGTAACTCAAGGGATGTCACGAGCTAAAATCAATGATGTCGTGAGATCTAATGATCTTAACGAATACTATGCAGCACTTGGTGGCAAAGATAAATTTGACGCTAAAGTTGCAGAGTTTGATGAAATTAATAAGAACTTGATCTCCCTTTACGAACATCACTTAGCAAGACTCAGTTCTGTATTAAAACCAGAGGAACAAAGTTTAATTGAGAAACTTAAGCCTCTGACTGAAATTCTTTACTGGCGGAGAAAACCGTCTTGAACCAATACATCACGCTCTCTAAACAAGATCCCCTCTTTCAAAGCTACCTTCTCGGAACTTTTTCGCAGTCTGAGGTTGCTCTGCCTGTGCAGAATTTAAATGTTGGCACTGAGTCTGAAAAAATCACTTTTGAAATTAAACCTAAAAGTGAAATCAAAAGACCCAACAATTTGCTTTTCTACACGCAGCTTTTTCGTGTGCACAACTTCATCATGGTGCTGTTTCCGCTGCTCCTGGTTTTAGTAAAGAACTACGCTGACCATCGCCTCCACCAAGTTGAATCAGTTTTTTTGGCAGCCTTTGGTGTTGTTTGTGGTTTTATTGCTGCTAATCTTCGCAATGATTATTTGGATCATCTCAAGGGATTTGACCGCATACACCTCGAAGCCGGCTCACGCTCCATTCAAAATGGCTGGATCACTGCCGCCTCCATGCGCCAACTTTCTTATTCTTTTTTGGCACTATCTTTGTTCTTGGCACTACCACTTGTCTGGAAACAGCCAAGCTTAATTTTTATAATTTTGTTCGCATTGGTAATTTCGTTATGGGCACAGTTTGGCAGAAAGACTTCCTTTAAATACCAAATCGGTGGAGAGCTCAGTGTTTTTATTCTCTTTGGCCCATTACTCACTCTTGGCTATCAAGTTGCGATGGGTTCGGGATGGGATTTTGAGGTTCTTGCTCTTGGAGCACTTTGGGGTTGGCTTTTATTATTTCTCATTCACCTTAAAAACCTTTCGCACCTCATGCCGCTTTCGCAAGGTAAATTCTCAAATACTATAACTTGGATGGGCTTTGATCGCGCTAGAGGTTTTATTTCTTTGTGGTGGTTCCTATTTATTGTCTTCTATTTTCTTTATCACTTAAAACATGCCGGCCTCTATTGGGGTTGGTATCTTTCGCTGACACTACTGTTTTTTTCAACACGCTTTTGGGTCAAAATAAAAACTCTTAAAAGTCCCATTGGCAGCGAAGTTCTAAAGCTCAATCGCATTGGACGACGTCTTTTTCTATTAGCTGCTTTTCTTTGGACTCTTGAGAATATTTGGTACGCAATTTCATGGAATCCCTAATCGTCTTTTTACCTCAAGAGCGTTTAGTTTGGTGGCAAAATCTAAAGCCCAGCTTTGCACACGAAATAAGAAACTGCCCTCCCTCTGAAGTTTCCATCAGATATCTTGATGCCTCGATGGATTGTCCAATTTTTCATACCCCAGAGGGTTTAGAGTTCTGCATAGATTTTGACAAAGACCACATCAATTACCAACGCAAAAATTTACGCGGCAAAAATGAGCCCCTAGCTCGCGCTTTCACCGGAAACAGAAACTACAAAAGAGTTCATGACCTCTCTTTGGGATTAGCTATTGACGCACTCACTGCAATTCAGTTGGGCTTCGAGGTCAGTGGCAATGAACGCTCACCTCTTATTGCGCTGATGATCAAAGCAGCTATTCAAGCCACAAACACAGCGAACTACAAATTTACTTTCTTTGAATCAAATGCCGAGACACTGCTTTCTGATAGTCTTTTTTTAGAAAAAATAGAAGTTCTCTATTTTGATCCTATGTATCCACACAAAAAAAAATCCGCTTTGCCCAAAAAAGAGATGCAGATCTTTAGAGATCTCGTCGGTGATGATATGGATGCGGAGTCAGTCCTTGAATACGCTTTAAAGACTCAAGTTCCTCGCATTGTAGTGAAGCGGCCTGTTACTGCTGAATTTTTACTTACAAAACCTTCTTATTCAGTCGAGACTAAAGTTGTTCGATGGGATATTTACCAGAGGTGATCTATGCTACTTATGTGGTTGGGGGCTTTTTTTCTTTTTTACTTTAGCTTTCTGCAATTGCAGAAAAATTGGACACTCTTATTTTCAAACTTTCTTTATCAACAACTTGAGAATTACAACAGTAGACTGCTCAAGCCAATCTTACAGACAAGCCTAGTTAGCAGCATCACTGTAGCTGACCCCTTTCTTCAAGAGCGTTGGGCACTTCAAATGTTCAATTGGCGCGTTTTACCGAAACGCTCTGGGTTGCTACTTCTCTGTACTGGAACCCTAGGTTTTTGGCTTCAACTTGCATTGGGATTTGGATTATTTGCTCTGAACTCTCTTCTTATTCTTGGCAGTGCCATCATTATTTTTTTACTCATTGGCTATTCAAAAAACTCGGGTCGCAAGTTTTTACTAACATTCACTCAGTTACTATTTTTTACGGGACTTTTTTATTTTTCGGCTGAAAATCTTTTACGCAATCAGAGCATTCTGCAAACGTACCTTGGCACTTCAGAACTGGCTTTTCTGCTTGTCGACAAACGCTTCACTTCTCTCGCCTTGATTTTTTCTCTCAGCTTTTTTGTTTCCCTCATTCTGCGATTTCCCTACTGGTCTTTTCTTGTGAGTCTTGTTTTAATCCCATCAGGTGCCATTGCCTTACTAACTGGACTCAGCTTATTTGCTGGAGAATTATTAGCCGCATCTTTACGGAATGCCCTACTTTTTAGAAAAACCAATTTAGAAGTTAAAACTAGCTCCACCGTCGCCGGAGCACTATCTGTATTGAGTGTGCTTCTTGTGTGGTTGTGCCTACCACTTATAGTAAGTCTAATTGGATGGGGAGGCTTTGCCGCAGGTGATTTGCGCGTCCTTCTTTTACAGTTTCTTTTTTTATCTGCATTCTTACTGTTTGTGCGCTTTGCAGCCCTCATGACCTGGGGTCATTTTGCAGCAAAGACTCCTTATGATGAGATACAAGAACCTTTCTTTGTAGATATTCGCCAACATGAGCTAAGACAAACAGCTCTTGCTAAGTGGGGAACTCAAAAGCTTAAAAAGCGACTTTCTGAAATTAATTATCACCTTGAAGGGCTCAAAAGTATGCCTCAGGAAAGAGTCCCAGAAGCATTACGCCATAGATTAGACCACGAACAAAAAATTATAGCAGACCTGATTGCTAGCCCCACCTCAATGGACCATTTAGATGGCCATGAATAAACTGCTGCACTCGCGGGTCCTTGTGGGCCTGCGTTTGCTCCGCATCCCCCGTCTCAATGACCTCTCTGTTTGCCACTAAAAAAATACGGCCCGCCATCTGATAAGCACAACTCATATCGTGAGTTACCAATATAACTGTGGATTTAAAATTGGTTTTTAGATTTTGAATTAAATCTAACATTCGATCCGTGTTAATGGGATCAAGTCCAGCTGTAGGATCATCATAAAAAACAATTTGTGGATTCAAAGCAATGGAGCGAGCAATACCTAATCTCTGCCTCATCCCACCAGATAACTCATGGGGCAACTGATCGATGGCTTTCTCTAATCCTACTGCCGCTAAACACTCTTGCACTCGATTTTGAATTTCATTTTCACCCATCTCCGTGTGTTCTCTCAGTGGGAAAGCCACGTTTTCTCCTGCACTTAAAGAGTCGAACAAGGCACTCTTTTGAAACTGCATTCCTATCTTACGCGCCAGCTGCCTTTTTTGATCTGACTGAAGGTTCTGCCAATCTTCACCATCAAAATAGACATGACCCGAACTGGGAGCATAAACACCGGCCATTGTTTTGAGTAGAACTGTTTTGCCACCGCCACTGGGACCCACAAAAACTGCTGTTTCTCCGTCCATAATTTCTAGGGATATATTAGAAAGTATTTCCTCTCCGCCGAGAGTCACTGTGACATTTTCTAGTTTCAGAATTGGTTTTTGCATATTTTCTATGCTAGCCTTTTTGAGGAACCGAGGTCACTATGCAAATTGTTACTCATTTACGCCAAATAAGCTTTACCCATCATTCATGGCAAGATATGCACGCAGTGGGGCTAACGCCCCAACCTTTAGCTTCAGAAAATCATGGCATAAGAAAAAATATTTTACTTATGAGCAAAGCTAACTCGGAAACACAAATAGCACTGCACCATTGGATGCTAGTAGACGAAGAAAAAGCTCCGCTTTCAAGACAAGACATGGCAATTGCTATACTTCCTGACTTAACAGTTGCAGAGACTCTTCATTCCAGCTTTGAATTATCCTATTTTTTGGTAAAAGATGAGTATACAAAGAGCTGGCTAGAGTCTTTTGGTCTTCTTGCACAACTCTGCAACACACAACTGCAACATGATTATTTTTTAATTCGCAAGAATTCTCCAATTTGGGCAGCCGTGGGAAGATGCAATCTAAATCACGATAAAGTATCAACTCAAGTCCTCAATAAAAATGCAGATGGATTCTGGCATTTTCATAGCGAATCCAACTGCATTGACTTTGTCATTTTATAACATTTCAAAAACTAAAACCTCTGCTTCAGAGTTTGATTTCAATTCGAGCATTTCTAACTCTTCTAGCGCTAAGCCATCTCCAGTTTTTAGAGATATATCATTTACTTGGACCTCACCTCTAGCCACTTGGACCCAATAACCAGCACTTGTATTTGTAGAATGTTCAATTTTCTTTGCTGACGTAACCACAGCTGCGTAGAGTTTAGCCTGACTAGCTATTGTCATACTGCCATGTTCACCTTCAGGAGATGCAATCAAAAGTAGTTGATTCAATTTTTCATCACGCGAATAAAAGCGTTGCCGATATCCTGGATTTAAACTTTTTTCGGAAGGTAATAACCAGATTTGCAACAACTCAAGATCCTGTGAAACATCTGGATTGTACTCAGAGTGACGAATGCCCCTTCCTGCCGTCATGACCTGAACATCTCCCGCCTTTGTCTGCGCCTTATTACCAAGACTATCTTGATGCTCAACAGTACCATTTAAAACATAAGTGATGATCTCCATATCTCGATGCCCATGCATCGGAAAGCCTTGGCCTTTTTCAATAAAATCATGATTGATCACTCGCAGCTCTTTATACCCCATATAGTTAGGATCGTAATATTCCGAAAACGAAAAGCTATGAAAGCTCTTCAACCAATCATTTTCAAAATAACCTCGCTCTTCGGATTTTCTCACTAAATAGCGCATAACAATCTCCTTATGAAATTATACTACCTAAACCTAATGATATAAAAAACTATAAGTTTTTTATTTACATGATCATATTTTTAGATCATTATAAAATTATGACTATTGAGCAATTGTTGACTTTACAAACAATCGTCGAGCTAGGCAGCTTTCGAGCTGCCTCGCAAAAAATGAACAAAGCTCAATCAGCCCTGAGTTATGCTGTTCGTACTCTAGAAGCAGAAGTTGGATTTAAAATCTTTAGCCGAGATCAATATCGCCCCTCACTGACTCTTCAAGGCCAAACTTTTTTAAAAAAATCCAGCCAACTTGTATCTCAACTTCACGATTTAGAGAGAACCGCTACTTATTTAAAAAATGGATTTGAACCAGAGTTTAAAATTGCTCTGAGTGCATTGTTGCCCCTACCCTTAATTGCAGGATGCTTGAGGGAGTTTCAGGTCGAGTTTCCTAAAACAGAGCTGACAATTCAACAGGACGTCCTCAGTGCAGAAGAACAGCTCCTCGAAGGCCATGCCAACGTGGCCTTTGGGGAGCTGTTTAGTGTTTCCGGAAAATTGCGAAGTAAAAAAATTACGGTCGTAGAGATGATTCCCTGCTGCAGTAAAAATCATCCTTTATCAAAAAGAAGAGGCAAAGCTTCAACTCAAGAGCTTGATTCTTACCCACAAATTATCCTGAGCTCTACACTTCAATCAAAAAATCGAGAAGTAGGAATTGAAAACAAAAATCAAAGAATTCGCGTCTCTGACCTCAGTACAAAAATGCAATTTATTGAAGCGGGGCTGGGCTGGGGCTACATGCCCAAGCATTTTGTTAGCAACGAAATCAAGAAAAAAAGCATCATGGTGACCCATGCCAATAGCATTGCTGCGCCTATCTATATGGCATTTTCAAGCGATCGACCAATGGGACCCTGCGGAAAATTTGTTTGGAACTATTTTGAAAA
>JBKHVM010000081.1:0-9281 GCA_046570065.1 Bdellovibrionia bacterium | reverse complement strand
CTTGGCATGAGGAGTCCAATGCAGTACAAGGAATCTATCAATTTTTAACAGTGTCCGAAAATTCGGGGGTCACTCCATTCTGTAAAAGATTTTTAATAGCAGTTCTTAAATTCAAACATTGAAAATTAAAAGGATTTGTCAGGATTGTGTTAAGAATTTGCTTCAATTTAACTGAGAGCTATGAATAGAGTTATTGCGCTGCGATTGTGTGTGACAGTAGGTTCTAGTGTTGTTAGCAATTAAAGAACCCTAGGAGCAATCATGCCAAAGATTGATTACAAAGCAGCGGGTGTAGATGTTGAAGCTGGTGATAGTCTTGTCGATTGGCTAACATCTCAAAAAAAGAGTTCAACTCCATGGGACAATCGAGTTCGTTCTGGTATAGGGGGATTTGCTTCCCTTTTTGATATTTCTTTTCCTGAAATGAAAAACCCACAACTGATAACCTGTACAGATGGTGTAGGAACAAAAGTACAGGTGGCGAGTTACTTTCAAGACTTTTCGACTGTGGGGCAAGATCTAGTCTCTATGTGTGTTAATGATCTTTTGTGTTCTGGTGGAGTGCCTTTACAGTTTCTGGATTATTATGCCACAGGAAAATTAAACTTAAATCATGCAAAAGAATTTTTAGGGGGAGTGAGAAGAGCCTGTGATGAGGTCCAATGTATCTTAATTGGAGGTGAGACGGCAGAAATGCCAGGAGTTTATCAAAATGATGACTTTGATTGTGCTGGTTTTGCAGTAGGCATTGTAGATCGTGATAAGATGTGGGGTGCTCATCGCGTTCAGGTTGGTGATTGTTTAATAGGCTTAAGTAGTTCTGGTTTTCATAGCAATGGTTTTAGTTTGCTCCGTAAGGTGTTTGCAGCTGATTTGGACCAGTATCGTCAGTGGCTTCTTGAGCCCACACGTTTGTATTTTAAGGCCGTACAAAAAGTAGGTGATCTTGATATCAGGGCTGCTGCTAATATAACGGGTGGTGGAATTTACAACATTCCAAGAGTTATTCCGCAGGACATGGCGGTTGTACTAAATCTATGGACTTTCCCTGAGCCCTTTTTAGAAGTTCAAAGACGTAGTGGTTTGAGCTTTCTAGAAATGGTATCAACTCTCAATTGCGGTTTGGGTTTTGTGTTAATTGTTCCACCTGAGCAAGCATCCTTAGTTCATGAGCGACTTCGTGAAATCGGTCAAGAGACTTGGGATTTGGGGGTGGTTGTTCAGAATACCCCTCAAATTCAAGAACAAATATCATGGTCGAAGGAAGTGTAAAATGGAACCACGCTGGGCAATATTCATCTCGGGTCGTGGTTCAAATCTTCAATCTCTTTTAGATCTAAAAAGTCATCAAATCAAAGTTGTAGTTTCTAGCAGCCAGAAATGTCTGGGTTTATTTCGTGCTCGTAGAGCTGGAGTGCCAGTTATTTTTTTTGGAAAAAATGGCAATTGGCAGGAGCTTATTTCTCAGTTGAAACAGATGGGAGTCAATTCCATTTTCTTATTGGGCTATATGAAGCTTGTTCCCGCTGAACTCATAGATGCTTTTACGCCTGCAATTTATAATTTACACCCGAGTCTTCTTCCACAATTTCCAGGTTTAGACGCTATAAACTTAAGCTATCAGGCGCAGGGAAGGATGGGAGCGACGGTCCATCAAGTCACAACAGAAATGGACGCCGGGCCCATTTTGCTTCAAAAAGTAGCAGTAACTTCAGAAGAAAGAGAATCTTTGACTTTACGCCAAGCTGAATTTCTAATTTCTAGAGTAGAACAACAGCTTGTTGAAAAGATTTTTTTGAACCCCAGTCGAGGCAGAAAATGAATACAATTCCGGTAATCATCGTATCTATTTTTGGACGTGGCCATGATTTGGCAGCTAGCCTTAAAACTCAGGGATTAGATGTCATGTTAGTGGATCTATCACCACTTATGGGGAAATGGTCTGTTGAGGAAATTGAAGGTCCTTTTGGTCTGCTTAAAAATGATAAGTTGTCTGCTCTTCAGCAGCAGAGATTAACAGAAGATGACTCCATGTTGGAAATTGAAAAAGGATTTACCTTCTGGTTAGGCCAACAGTTGCTGGAAATGAAGAGCCCCTTGACCCCAGTTCTTAATGAGAGATTGCATTTAGATTTGAACTCAGTAGGTGCCCTGGTAAAAAATGTTAAGAAAGCTAATCTCTTGCATAGATTTTTTAACTCCTTCTCACGAAGCCAATATTTTGGATTTGATCAACAACCTAAGGACACTCCCACTCATCCTAACTGGGGACAAAGTTTTTTAATTCGCAAAGCTACCAGGCAAGGTTTGGAGCGAAGTTTTGCATGGTTGGAGTCATTAGGAGTCAAAGTAATCAAAGAGAGTAAGTTGGTTGATTTGGCCTTAAAAGGAAGTGCGACAGTAACCGCCATAGAGCTTGCGGCTCCAACTGCAGGTCTTTTTAGTGCGGAGAAATTTATCTGGTGTCTTAGTTCAGAAGAAACAAAGTTATTAGCGAGAAGTGCTTTCAAAAACTGTTTGATGGGAAGTTAAAATCATCAGAATGGTGTTGGTTAAAGTATCGAGTGCAAGTGGGGGAATGTCCTGAGAGAGAAGCTCTGCCCTCTCACTGGGGTTATTTAAAAGATCCAGATGCACCATGGAGTCATGAGAACCTACTCCTGATTCAGGGGACTTCAAGTCCAGAGTTTTTTGATGTGTGGCAAAGGCTTCCAACCGTGCAAAGATTCAATAGAGAATACCTCGTGGCTCGGGGAGAGGATTTATTGGAAGCACTTGGTAAGTTTATTTTGCCTGAGAAAATCTCCATTCACACTTATCCACAAGAGTATTCTTATACTTACCTTGATCTTGGAGCCCCAAGGTTTCCTGTCTTTGGAGGCTCGCCCAAACAAACAAGCATGAGTAATGTTTATTTCTCTAGCCCTGAAGTTTGGAATTTTTATGGCTGGGACCAAATTCTTTTGTCTCATCAAAGTATTGAAGCTGAGTTGATGAAGTGGTGGCAGTTAAAGTTGGCCAAGTTAGCTAAGCTTGAAAAAAATAAGGAGTTAGTAAATTGATTGAGCGTTACACACGACCAGAAATGGGTTTAGTTTGGGATCAAGATCATCGGTTTGCAAAAATGCTTGAAGTAGAGATTGCGGTTGCAGAAGTGCAAGCATCTCTAGGTTTGATACCTAGATCTGCAGCTAAAGATATTAAAAAAAATGGTAAGTTTTCGATTAAAAGGATCACAGAAATTGAGCGAGAAACAAAACATGATGTGATTGCCTTTGTGACGTGTGTAGCTGAAAATGTGGGTAGTAAATCAGGCAAGTTCGTTCACTACGGATTAACCTCATCGGATGTTCTAGACACAGCGTTTAGTTTACAAGTCAGAGAAGGTGGCGATGTTTTAATTCGTAGTATTGCTGAACTTGAAAAGTCACTATTAAAGCTAGTACGTGCTCACCGTGAAACTATTTGTGCTGGAAGAACCCACGGTATGTTTGCAGAACCGACGACTTTTGGATTTAAGATGGGTGGATTTTTAGCAGAATTACGTCGGCATAAGAAGAGAGTGCAAACGGCATTAGAGCAAATGTATATCTGTAAACTGAGTGGCGCTGTTGGCACTTATTCTAGTCAGTCGGTTTCTGTAGAAGCCAAGGTCGCAAAAAAGTTAAAACTCAAGCCTGAGACTATTGCCACGCAAGTGATTCCTAGGGATCGTCATGCAGAGTTGATGATGGCCTTGAGCCTTTATGGAGCAGGTTTAGAGCGCCTAGCGGTGGAATTGCGTCACTTGCAGCGCAGTGAAGTTTCTGAAGTGCAAGAGGGTTTTACGAAAGGCCAGAAGGGCTCCTCAGCTATGCCCCACAAAAAGAATCCAATTTCGGCAGAGAATATTTCGGGCTTAGCACGTCTATTGCGCGGCTATGCTTGGTCTGCATTAGAAAATGTGGCGCTCTGGCATGAAAGAGATATTTCTCATTCCAGCGTTGAAAGAGTTATTTTTCCAGATGCTTTTATTGTTGCTGACTATGCCACAACTCGTATGAAAATTTTGATTGAAGGTTTACAGGTTAATAAAAAGCGCATGATTGATAATATGGAGTCTGCTCAAGGGCAGCTCTTTAGTTCTCATGTTTTGTTAGCTTTGGTGCAAAAAGGCATGACTCGTGAAAATGCTTATCAACACATCCAGCGTATTTGTCATGCTTTGGGGTATGGAGATCACCTCAAGCACAGTCTGCTGAAAGACCCAGAAGTGGGCAAATTGCTCTCGGTAAAAGAGCTCGAAGATATTTTTAGTGGAAAGAAACATAAGAAGTCATCCACTGAAATTTTGAAGAAAGTTTTTAAATAATAAAAAAGAGGGGATATTGTCCCCTCTTTTTTTGTCTGAAAAATGGAAAGGAGACTAAAATCCATGGAGCAGACACATTCAAAGGTTTACGAAGGTAAAGCTAAATTAGTAAAGCCAGGTCCTGAGCACGATACTGTGATCATTGAGTTTAAAAATGATCTGACAGCATTTAATGCACAAAAGAAGGGATCTTTTGGTAATAAAGGAAAGATCAATGCGAGAATATCGGAATTGATTTTTTACTATCTCAAAGACAATGGTGTTCCATCCCATTTTTTAAAGCGCGAGAGTGAGAACTCCTGGCTTTGTCAAAAACTAGAAATCATTCCTTTTGAAGTCGTAGTGAGAAATAAAGTTGCAGGTTCTCTTGCAAAAAAACTCGGTTTGCCTGAGGGAGGGGTTTTAAAATTCCCATTGGTGGAGTTTTACTTAAAGAATGACTCATTGGGAGATCCCTTTATTTCTGAAGATCAAATGTTATCTTTGTCACTTATTGATCAGCAAACCTTGTTAGAGTTAAAAAAACAAGGTGAGCTCATAAATGACCTCTTAAAAAAACTTTTTCTGAAGGCTCAATTAACGCTCGTTGATTTTAAAATTGAATTTGGAAAAAACAAACATCAGCAAGTCCTCTTAGCGGATGAGATCAGCCCCGACTCCTGTCGTTTGTGGGATGTAAAGACGCAGCAAAAGCTAGATAAAGACCGTTTTCGACAAGATCTTGGTGGAATTGCAGATGCCTATGAAGAAGTTTTAAAGCGCTTAGAAAGTGTGGTTGAGAATGCAACATAAGTTTTGGTTTGGAGTTAAAGTATTACCTCGAGATGTGGTTTTGGATGTGCAAGGACGTGCAGTGACACAGAACCTTACCGAAAATGGCTTTTCTCAACTACAGCAGATGAGAATTGGAAAGTACATCGAGCTGAGTGTCGAAGGCGAAAGTGTAGAAGAAGCACAGAAGCAAGTGCAAAAAATGACTGAGTTTGTGCTTTATAATCCGCTGGTGGAAAAGTTCTCCATCGAAAGGTTAGAGAAATGAAAATTCTCATAACTCGTTTTTTGGGAACTAATTGTGATTATGATATTTTTAATTGGGTTCAGGCACGTGGCCACACGCCGGTTTGGGGTTGGTATCAAGATCAGTTTGATAGCAAAGATGTTGATGCTGTGATTATACCCGGTGGCTTCTCTTATGGTGATTATCTTCGTTCTGGAGCTCTGGCGGCAAAAACACCTGTGATGAATTCTGTAAGAGAGTTTGCACGAAGTGGTGGTCCCATCTTAGGAATTTGTAATGGCTTTCAGATTTTATGTGAGAGTGGTTTGTTGCCTGGAGTTTTGTTGCAGAATCAAAGCGGTCGCTTTATCGACAATTGGCAAGAGCTAAATTTAATCTCGCAAAATTCCTTTTTTACAAAAGAAGGCAGTGCTACCAAGTTGCGCATTCCTATCGCCCATGGGGACGGACGTTATTTTGTAGATAATGAGACCTTAAAACTTTTAGAAGATAAAAATCAAATTTGGCTGAAGTATCGAAATAACCCTAACGGCAGCGTCGCGGACATTGCGGGTGTGCAAAGTCAATCAGGTCGCATTTGTGGACTCATGCCTCACCCTGAGAGAGCTTACCAGAAGTGGATGGGGAGTTGTGACGGAGAGGTCTTTTTATGAGTCTCGAAAAAAATCTCAAGAGCTATCGTCTCTCAATGGCTGAATACAATTTAGCTTGTTCTTTGGTGGGGCATCCCTTGCAGGGAGTTGAGTGGGCTTTGTTTTCGGCATTGTGGAGTGAGCATTGTAGTTACAAAAGTTCTAAAGTACATTTGCGTAAGTTTAGTTATCGCAATACGCGCACCCCAGATCTTGATGGGGAAAATGCAGGTTTAGTAGATCTCGGTATGGGCGAAAAAATTATATTTAAAATGGAAAGCCATAATCATCCAAGTTTTATTGAACCTTTTCATGGGGCAGCAACAGGGGTGGGAGGGATTCTTAGGGATATCTTCACTATGGGAGCACGGCCAATAGCCCTGGCAGATTTTTTGTGTTTTGGTGATCCCTCAGCTCCGCGCATGAAAGAGCTGATGCGGGGAGTGGTTAAAGGTATTAGTGCTTATGGTAATTGTGTGGGGGTGCCCACAGTCACAGGCAAAACTCATTTCGCCAGAGAGTATAATAAAAATATTCTGGTAAATGCCATGGCCGTAGGGCTGTTAACGTCAGAGGAGCCTATGGCTTTGTCTAAAGCGCAGGGTCGCGGCAACTATGTCGTCTATGCAGGAGCTAAGACGGGTCGTGATGGTGTGCATGGTGCTAGTATGGCCAGCGAAGCTTTTGATAACGACTTAGAAAAGAAAAAGCCCAATGTGCAAATTGGTGATCCATTTTATGAGAAACTGCTTATAGAAGCTTGTCTAGATGTTCTCAAGCAAAAGCTTGTTGTGGCGATGCAGGATATGGGAGCTGCTGGACTGACTTCAAGCTCTTTTGAAATGGCTCACAAGGGTGGCCTAGGTCTTTCTCTGCATTTAGATCAAGTGCCTTTGCGTGAGGATAATATCTTACCAGAAGAAATCCTCTTGTCGGAGTCCCAAGAGCGCATGTTATTGATTGTGAAGCCAGAACATTATGCTCAGGTACAGAGTGTTTTTAAGCATTGGGGTCTTGAGGCTGTAAAAATCGGAGAAATTCTTGAGCAAAAAAATATTGAGATATTTTGGCGTGGAGAGAAAATCTGCAGCATAGATCCTGATCTCATCGTTGGAAATGCTCCCCGTTACGAGAGAGAATTTTTGCGTCAGCCGACTTCGCAGAAGCTCACGATGAAAGAAAGCGTTCTCATTAACAAATTACAAGAGCAAAATTATTTGCTCTCAAAGAAATCAATTTACGAACAATATGATCAACGCGTGGGCACGCGTACTGAAAGAGATGCAAGCTCTGATTTAGCCATTTTACGTCTTCCCAGTGGACGCAGATTGGGAATATCTCTTGGTTGCAATCCGCAGTTTATGGCGCAAAATGCTCAACTGGGTACTCTAGAGGCTTTTGTGGAGCCATACCTCAAGCTCGCGGCGCAAGGTTTAGATGCTTTAGCCGCAACGGACTGTTTGAATTTTGGCAATCCAGAAAGGCCACAAGTGATGGGGCAATTTGTGGATGCCGTTGAAGAGCTTGCTGAATGTAGCAGAGTTTTTGATGTGCCGGTTATTAGTGGTAATGTCAGCTTTTACAATGAAACTCTGGGAGAGCAGATTATCCCCACTCCTGCTTTGGGATTGGTAGGGTTAGGTTTAGCGGATTATGCTTTGCTTGAGGATAAAATTTCTGAATGTGGGCAGAAAGTGTGGTTGTTGTTTGGTCCTGAACTTCATCCCCAAAATAAGGCTCAGATTCTAGAGTTTGCTCAATTTTTGAAAACAAATGCACGGAAGAACAGGGTTAGTGGTCAAGCGCTACTTAGTTGTGATGGTGTTTTGGCTTCTTTAGAAAAAGTCTTAGCCCCACATTTAGGCCTGCAGTTAGCTTGTGAGTTAGATCAGCTTGAATGTTCGCGTGCCTCTGTTTTGTTTTGGGGGGATCTCGACGGCGTCGCTCTGCAGATTTTTAAAGATTTTAAGATTCAATTTCTTGGAGTCACAGATAGCAGTCAGCGATTCCAAGGGGACCAGTATAGTTTGGCTCGTCTACCAGTGCGAGAAGTTTTAGAGGTGTCTCTATGAATGGCTTTCGTGAAGAGTGTGGTGTTTTTGGAATTTGGAACTCTCAAGAGGCAGCTCGATGGACTTACTTGGGTTTGTACTCCATTCAGCATCGCGGGCAAGAATCTGCTGGGATCGTGAGCCTCTATCAAGGGCAACATCTTCAACATCGTGGTTTGGGTTTAGTTGGAGATGTTTTTAGTGATGTGATTTTGCAGTCTCTTAAAGGAACTGCAGCTATTGGGCACGTTCGTTATTCCACGACAGGACAGAATCTTTTAGCAAATGCTCAGCCATTGAGTGCTAGTTTACTCAATGGTCCAGTGTCTTTAGCACACAATGGAAACATCGTGAATAACGAGAGTTTACGGCGCAAACTACAAGAAAAGGGTGCGATATTTCAAGGGTCCAATGACACAGAAATTTTGCTACATCTTTTAGCGCAACATCCTTCCAACAATTTAGAAACAGCGTTAAAAGATTCTCTAAACGAAATCAAAGGCGCTTTTAGTTTGGTAGTTTTAGCCCATGATCGCCTGATGGCGGCTCGTGACCCTTGGGGATTTCGCCCTTTGGTTTTAGGTAAAAAATCACAAGACGATGGTAGTTTTAGTTGGGTGTTAGCTAGTGAAACCTGTGCCTTTGATTTAATTGGTGCTGATTTTGTGCGAGAGATTGAACCTGGTGAATTGTGGTGGGTAGATCATGCTGGGGAGCACAGTTTGAGGTTTGCAGAAAAGCCGCGAAAGGCCCACTGTGTTTTTGAACATGTTTATTTTTCGCGACCCGATTCAATTGTATTTGGTGACAGTGTCTATGTGGCTCGCAAAGCATTTGGCGCACAATTGGCCCAAGAAAAGCCTGTGGCTGCTGATATTGTGATTCCAGTTCCCGACTCAGGTGTGCCTGCGGCCTTAGGTTATTCGCAGACCAGTGGGATTCCCTTTGAAATGGGTATTATTCGCAATCACTATGTGGGGCGAACTTTTATTCAGCCTCATCAGAGCATTCGCGATTTTGGAGTTAAGATTAAACTCAACCCGCAAAAGCACCTTATCGAGGGCAAACGGGTGATTGTTATCGATGACTCTCTTGTGAGAGGGACTACATCTAAGAAAGTGATCAATCTTCTAAAAGAAGCAGGTGCAAAAGAAGTGCATATGCGTATAGCAGCTCCTCCAACCAAGGGGCCTTGTTATTACGGCGTGGATACACCCCATCGTCAGCAG